>JAYTGY010000380.1:0-11386 GCA_043733065.1 Ferruginibacter sp. | reverse complement strand
CTTCGGCAGTTTTATTATTGCTCAATAAACAATTTCATTTAAATATTTCTCAAGAAACATTAATTGATTACGCTTTACAATTGGGTAGCGATTGTCCATTTTTTATCATCAACAAACCTAGCTTTGCAACAGGGCGAGGAGAAATTTTACAAGAAATAAATCTTGATTTATCGGCTTATACATTTTTAATTGTAAATCCTAACATACATGTACATACAGGAGATGCTTTTACATCTTTAAACAAAAGCAACTTCTCTCCTATTGGTGCATTACAACCACAAATAACCAGTGACATTAGCACTTGGAAAAACACTATTAAAAACGATTTTGAAATACCAGTTTTTGAAAAATATCCAGAAATAGAACGAATAAAAAATGTGTTGTACGAAAATGGTGCTATTTATAGTGCAATGAGTGGCAGTGGTAGTACAGTTTTTGGTATTTTTGAAAAAGAAATGTCAACCAATATTAATTTCCCTGCTCATTATTTTTGCCAAACAGTTTAAAGGCATATCTTTGTTTTATCAAAGCAAATTACACAATACCACAATTTCTCAGTAGCAATCTCGATTTACTCAATCATCGAGGATAATTGCTTTAAGCCTTCCACATTTAATGGGAGGTAAAATTTCTATATTTACAACTTAATCATTTTACTTTTAAAAATTTATTACCATGAATAATACCATTCATGCATCTACAGCAAGCCAACATTTTATTGAATTAGAAGATAAATACGGCGCACACAATTATCATCCACTACCAGTTGTTTTAAAAAAAGGAAAAGGCGTGCATGTGTGGGATGTGGACGATAAACAATATTTCGATTTTTTGAGTGGCTACTCTGCCGTAAACCAAGGGCATTGTCATCCAAAAATTATTGCAGCACTTACGGAGCAAGCGCAAACACTCACGCTTACTTCAAGAGCATTTTACAACGACCAATTGGGCGAGTACGAAAAATACATTACCGAATATTTTGGATACGATAAAGTATTGCCTATGAACACTGGTGTAGAAGCTGTAGAAACCGCTATGAAACTTAGTCGCAAATGGGCTTACCAAGTTAAAGGCATTGCAGAAAACCAAGCAAAAATTATTGTATGCAACGATAATTTTCATGGGCGTACCATGGGTGTAATTTCTTACAGTACCGATCCATCTTCTACAACTGGCTTTGGGCCATTTTTACCAGGCTTTGAAAAAATTCCATTTAATGATACGGTTGCATTGGAAAAAGCATTTCAAGATAAAAACGTAGCAGCATTTTTATTTGAGCCAATACAAGGCGAAGCAGGTGTGGTAGTGCCTGACATAGGTTACTACACAAAAGTGAGACAACTTTGTACAGAGTATAATGTGTTAATGATTGCCGATGAAATTCAAACTGGTTTATGTCGTACAGGAAATTTACTAGCCATTTGTGCAGAAGGCGTAAAAGCAGATATTTTAATTTTAGGAAAAGCATTAAGCGGAGGTACCATACCAATTAGTGCTGTGCTGTGCAACGATCAAATAATGATGACAATAAAACCTGGTGAACACGGAAGCACTTATGGCGGAAACCCGCTTGCATGCAAGGTTGCCATAGCATCGTTACAAGTTTTAAAAGAAGAAAATATGGCCGCAAATGCAGCAAAAATGGGAGAATTATTTAGGAGTGAATTAGAAAAATTAAATTCTCCATTTATAAAAACGATAAGAGGAAAAGGATTACTAAATGCTATTGTTATTAATCATGCCAACAAAGATGCTGCATGGGATTTATGTGTAGAGATGATGAATAACGGACTTATTGCAAAACCTACACATGGCGATAAAATTAGGTTTGCACCACCATTGTTAATTAATCAAGAGCAGATAATAGAGGCGGTTGTAATAATTAAAAGAAGTTTACATATTTTAAAATAATTTTTTATTAAATGTAGTTTTAGAAATATAATCGTACTTTCAAAATACTAAATAAACTTTATGTCAAAATTATTTTTTTCTTTTTTAATGCTGTTATCTGTGTCTGTATTTGCTCAAACCAAAACCGAGACGCTCACAGGAAAAGCTGCACAAGATGTGATAGATTCCTTAAAGATTGATAATACCATTTATTTAAAATCTTCGAGAGATGCTGCTTGCAAATGCATTGATAAAATAAAAATGAAGAAAAAGAGCAAAGAAAAAATTGGAAGCGAAATAAAAGAATGTATCGAAAAGGAAGTAACTACTTATCAACTTATGCAAAAGATGATGGAGGCCATGAAAGGTATGAATGCGGGCAAAAATCAAACAATTACCATAAATACCAATAAGGCATCAAATGATTTTGAAAAATATTATTATGAAATAGAAAGAGAATTAAGAGATAGTTGTGAATCTTTAAAAACTTTGCTTTCAAGTAATGAACAACAATCTAAAAATTCTGTATCCAGTAACGGTGATGCCAAAGAATACTATACTGTAGGGCAAGCTGCTATGAAGAAAGAAAACTACGAAGATGCTATAAAATATTTTTCAAAAGCAGTAAAAATTGACCCAAAATTTGCTTTTGCTTGGGATAATTTAGGCATATGCTATCGAAAAGCAGGCAAATATACAGAAGCAATAGAGTCTTATAATAAATCGCTTGAAATAGATCCAAAAGGTATTACTCCATTACAAAATTTGCCTGCTGCTTATATTTATACACAAGAATATGATAAAGCAATAGAAAGTTATAAGAAATTAATTTCTATATATCCAGAAGATCCAGAAGGGTATTATGGCTTAGGACAGGTTTATAGCAACATAAAAGATTTTGAAAAAGCGTTGGATAATATGTGTAAAGCCTATAACCTTTATGTAAAAATTGGTTCCCCATATAGAACAGATGCAGAACGAGAAGTTCAAGTTCTTTATCATACTTTAAAAAATGCTGGAAAAGAAGATAGCTTTAATAAAATTTTAAAAGAAAATCATATTACTCCTTTTGAAAAAAACAAATAATTAATGGATACACACTTACACCACACCGACCACAAAGAAGACCATCTTACCAGTTCTGACTTTTTAAGAGATGTTGTAATTGGCATGAGTGATGGACTTACCGTACCGTTTGCTTTGGCTGCTGGCCTCAGCGGCGCTGTGGATAGTAGTAGCATTATTGTAATTGCTGGTATTGCAGAAATAGCTGCAGGCAGTATTGCCATGGGTTTGGGCGGTTACTTATCTGGCAAAACAGAGCAAGATCATTATGTAAACGAAGAAAAAAGAGAACACTACGAAGTAGAAAATTTGCGTGAAAGAGAAATAGAAGAAACAAAAGAGTTTTTTGCAAACATTGGATTAAGCAAAGAAATTCAAGAAAAAGCCACACAAGAAATTGCACAAGATAAAAATCGTTGGGTAGAGTTTATGATGAAGTATGAATTGGGTCTTGATAAACCTGACCCAAAACGTGCAACAAAAAGTGCATTCAATATTGGGCTATCTTATATCGCTGGTGGCATCATTCCATTAAGTCCGTATTTTTTTATTAATAACTCAAACGAAGCATTAAAATATTCTGTAATTGCTACTTTAATTTGCCTATTTATTTTCGGTTATTTTAAAAGTAAAATGACGGGTGTAAATCCTTTGCTGGGAGCTATACGTGTAACACTTATTGGCGCAATAGCGGCTGGCGCTGCTTTCGGAATAGCTAAACTATTTGGATAATTATTTTTTTTGCTGCTTTTTCAAATAGGCTTGCACCCTAGTTAATTTTACAGTATCAGTAGTTGTGACAGGAGCATTTGAAACCACAACTATTTTAGGCCTCGACACTTGTTCTTCTTTTTTTACGTTTACTGTATCAGTTCTTTTACAGCATGGTGGCAATTTTTTTGCAGCATATTCTTCTGCAGTAATGTTATCTGCATCAAATCCATTATTTGCAATATGGGTTTTTATTTGTTCAATATTTGTTCTATCAGTTAGCCAAGTTACTGTTACAATATGTTTTTTAAAATCAGCTTTTACCGATGTTACACCATACGCTCTAAATAAATATTGCTCTATTTTATCTTTACAAACTTCGCAAGTAAGCGCAGGCACTTTTATTATAGCTTTGCCCGATACTTTAGCTTGTGCATTTGCAGAAACTGTACCTAATAACAAAGTAAGCAATACAATCAGAATTGATTTCATATTTTTTTATTGTAAGTAAAAATATTTTATTTCCCCCACTCTGCTGGGTTTTCTCTCCATTTTAACAAAGAATTCAATTGGGCTTCATTTAGTTCTCCTTTTTCTTTTACCAACTCAATTAATTCTTCATAATTACTAAGCGAATATAATTTTACACCCGCATTTTCAAAAGCCTCAGCAGCATGAGAAAAACCATAATTAAAAATAGAAATCATGCCATCTATTATTAGTCCTTCTTTTTGCAAAACCTCACATACCTGTAAACTACTTTTACCAGTAGATATTAAATCTTCTATTACCACTACTCTTTGTCCTTTTTCATACATGCCTTCTATTTGATTACCCATGCCATGTTCTTTTGGCTTTGGACGCACATACATAAAAGGAAGTTTTAGTTGGTCTGCGGCCATGGCGCCCCAAGATATTCCTGCAGTTGCAACACCTGCTATTGTTTCTGAATCAGAAAAATGTTCGAAAATTACAGCAGCTAATTCGCTCTTTATAAAATCTCGTATATATGGAAACCCAAGCGCACGGCGATTATCGCAGTAAATAGGGCTTTTCCATCCACTTGCCCAGGTGTATGGGTTTTCTATATTTAATTTTACAGCATTTATTTGTAATAATTTTTCTGCTATGGCTTTTGCGGCTGATGTCATTGTATAATTTCTTATTTAAACAAAGATAACAAGTTAGCAAATGATATCAAATTTGTACAAAAAAATTGAACCACAATTCCATCCTACTTGCCATACTTTTTATTTTTAATTAACCACACAGCTGCTTGATAAAACGACATTGCTTCTTTACCCAAACTATCATTTAGCTGAACACCTACAGCTTCTCCGGTAATAAAATTTGGTATAAACTGGTTTACCTTTTTTACTGGAGATTGTATTACCAATTGTTCATTTTTTATATAACCTAAACCTTGGTAAGTACTAATAAATCCACGCCTATTTTCATCAAGATTATTCAATACATCTTGTCCAAAAAATTTACTTTTATAATTAAAATTAAGTAGCCCTAAAATAGTTGGTGCAATATCTATTTGAGCAGTTAAAGTGTTTACCACACTTGGTTGTATGTTTGTAGGCGAATAAATAAGCAACGGAATATGATATACATTTACGGGCAATTGTGTACTACCTGCACTACTTGCACAATGGTCGGAAACTATTACAAAAATGGTATTGTTAAACCATGGCTTTACAGCTGCTTCTTTCAAAAATTTATTAATACAATAGTCTGTATATTTTACAGCTCCTTCTCTACTTTGCGTAGCAGAAGGTATATCAATTCTACCATCAGGATATGTAAACGGTCTATGATTAGACACTGTCATTATATGCGTAAAAAAAGGTTTTTGTAACGCTGCATTTTTATCCAACGTATTTATGGCTAAAGTAAATTCATCTTCATCTGCCACGCCCCATATATTTTGATAATGTATATCTTCAGGTTTTATTGCATCTCTATCTATTACATCATAACCATTGCCCGCAAAAAATGCTTTCATATTATCGAAATAACTGTACCCACCATAAATGTATTGCGTGGTATAACCTTTACTTTTAAAAACTGAACCTAGGGTAAATAAATTTTCATTATCAGGGCGCTTTACAATACTTTGCCCTGGCACAGGCGGTAATGAAAGTGTGAGTGCCTCTAGCCCACGCACCGTACGTGTACCCGATGCATAGTGCTGTGTAAAAAATAAACTCTTATTTGCCAACGAATCTAAAAACGGAGTAATGTTTTGTGTATTACCAAAGTGTTTCATAAACTCTCCACTCAAGCTTTCTACGCTTATTAATACAACATTTAATTTTCGCTCTGGTTTTGCACTAGTAATATTTCTTTCAATATTAAAAACATCGTTACTAGTAAAAGTACTATTGCTATCTTTTAATTGCTCACGCACAATTTTAAAAGCTTCTTCATCTGGCAGGGTTTTATAAAATTTATAAAAATCCAATTCGTTGTTTTTAAATGCTACACCAAATTGATAAATACCATTTCCAGCCAATTCATTTGCATATTCATTACTACTAAACCTATGCCATGGCTCTTGCACTACAAAATACAACAATGAAGTAAAAGCTAGTAATAACAAGGCTTTCCACGTTCTTTCTTTTATTATTTCACAACTTTTTACCCAAACGAAAATTAACTTTCTAGTAAAGAATAAAGCAATAGAAGTAACAGCAAAAATAGTAGAAATCAATAAACCAATAGGATACGATTCTTTAATATTACCAATAACTTCGTTGGTATAAATTAAATAATCAACGGCAATAAAATTATATCGTGTAGAAAATTCTTCCCAAAAAAACCATTCACTTGCTGCATTAAAAAAAAGACAAACAAAAAATATGGCAAGCATAATATTCATCAATACTACTCTTATTTTTTGCCTCCATATTAGTGGTACAAAAGCCATCAACAAATAAATGGCAAACCTTAAAAAGATATACCCAGTAAAAATTTGGTATATCAATTCATTTAATTCTTTTGGAAAAATATTGGTAAAAACCAATAACGCTATTGCTAAAACGAATACAGCAATTACAAATGGCACAATCTTTTTCTTGTAAATAAATTCATTTTGAAACCAAACATATATTACAAAAGGAATAGCAACAAAAAAACCAACCACAATATCATACAACAAGCCAGTAAGCAATGCAACAGGGAATTCCCATATTTTCATATGCGAAACAGGTGCTGAATAAATCATCAAAACAATTCGAATCAACACCGATACACCCACAAAAATGCCAAACACAATTCCCGCAGGAATAAAACGCTTACTAAAAATATTTTTTAAAACCATATTTATCTTTAAATGAAAAAAGTTTGAAAACAGTTTAAAAACCATCATCAAACTAATTTTATAACTTTAATTATTAAAAAACAACCTTCAACCTTTTCAACCTTTCAAACCTTTCAAACCTTTCCAACCTTTCAAACCTTCAAACCTTTTCAACCCTTCTTCTCCTCCATCCACTTATTCCGTCCCCAATTTGGTATTACATGTTTTTCGCTGTGATAGCTAGAACGTACTAATGGTCCACTCTCTACATAATCTAATCCAAGTTGGTAGCCAATTTCACGATACTCTGCAAATTCATCTGGATGTATAAAACGATTCACAGGTAAATGCTTTTTTGTAGGTTGCAAATATTGCCCAATAGTTACCACATCTACACCACTGTTGTATAAATCAGTAAGCGTTTGTATCACTTCTTCTTTAGCTTCGCCAAGCCCAAGCATAATGCCACTCTTGGTTCGCATGCCGCCTTCTTTCAAAATTTTTAGCGTTTCCATACTCTGCCAGTATTTGGCTTGAATGCGTACTTGCTTTGTTAGACGTTCTGTTGTTTCTATATTATGACTTACCACATCTGGCGCAGCATTTATGATGCGTTGTATATTCTCTTTCTCCGCTTTAAAATCTGGTATCAATGTTTCCAAAGTAGTATCGGGGTTCAAAGCATACACGGCTTTTATGGTATTCTCCCAAATTACACTTCCGCCATCTTTCAGTTCATCTCTATCTACCGATGTTATAACTGCATGTTTTACCTTCATCAAATGTATAGCTTCAGCTACACGCTGTGGCTCATCCCAATCTACTGCATCGGGTCTCCCAGTAGCCACAGCACAAAAGCCACAACTGCGAGTGCAAATATTACCAAGTATCATAAACGTAGCAGTACCTGCACCCCAACATTCGCCCATGTTTGGACAGTTTCCACTTTCGCAAATCGTATGCAATTTATGTGTATCCACAAGTCCACGTACGTGCTTGTATTCTTCACCAATTGGTAATTTTACTCTAAGCCAATCAGGTTTTTTCATTCTTTGTTCGCCTGCTTCTACAATTGTTTCCATCTATATTTTATAAAATAATTAAGTGACTTTTTAAACAATAAAAACGAAAAATTAGCTATTTCCGTTTTCCAAATATCAACGAAACATACGCCGAAAAGAAAAAATTATTTTCTTTGCTATACACCATCTGCGAAATTTTTTTGCTATAAAATTCAGCCACCACACCAACTTCTAATCCACTAACTACTTCGTTGTATTTTCCATAATCGAAACGCAATGCTGCTTTTGCATATGCACCGGGTGTAAGTTTCATTTTATTAAAACCAGTACCCAAGCTTGGTCCGCCAATAGGGTCATCAAATAAAAACCTCGAAGAATCGGATTTAGAATTTCCTAATCCCCTAAATATTTGCGTGCCCGAACTATCGTAACTTAATAAATAAGGTCTCAAAAATCCCAAACTTACTCCACCACCAACATTACATGTAACACTTACACCATTTTTATTTCCTTTATTGCCAAGCAAAAATTGCTCTTGCACGCCCAATTTAACAGGGTAGAAAAAATTTATTTTACCATACACATAAGGCCCAGCGCCATTATTTTGGTTTAATTGTTTCTGTTCTTTGGGGTGTTTTCTTTCAGAAATATCCAACTGAAAAAGTATAGAACGTTTTACAGACTGTGCAATTCCTTTTTCTAAAAAACCACCATAACCATCTGTTGCAAGTTTTATGCCGCCTACAAAATGTTTCTTATTTGTAATTACACCTTCTTCCTCAAGCCTTACCATATTGGCAATTCTTTCTTTCTTTTTTTCCTTTTTTTCTTCCTTACTACTTTTTGCTTTTTGTTGCGCAAAAGCACCTATGGAAAGAGATATAATAACCAGTGAAAAAATTATTTTCTTCATATAAACATTTTATCTAGGTAAATTTATGCAAAAATAACGGCTCAACGTTTAGATACAAGTAATTAAATTGCCAAACATTAAAAAATTATCTTAAAATGACAAGTTCCATCATTTATAAAGGCCATCTTCGCTGCCAAGCCACTCATTTACAAAGCGGCAGCATTATAGAAACCGATGCGCCCACCGACAACAAAGGCAAAGGCGAACGCTTTAGCCCCACCGATTTATTGTGCGTTTCGCTAGCCACTTGCATTGTTACTACCATTGGTTTAAAAGCCGCAGATATGCAAATAAATTTATCCGATACCAACATAGAAGTAACCAAACACATGCTCGCCGACCCAAGGCGTGTGGGCAAAATAGAAATAAAAATACAATTCCCCAGCACATTACAATTAGACGAAAAAGAAAGAACCATTTTTCAACGAGTAGGCAATAATTGCCCAGTAAAGAAAAGTTTGCATCCCGATGTAGAGGTTCTAATAGAATATATTTGGTAAAATATTTTGTGCTGTTAACTAATACCACTCTTCAACATTGGTTCGGTCTCCTTCACTGTTCCGTACATGTGCATATGCCTATCGGCATGCACATGCACATCACTCTGTCCACCGCAGCCCTTGGTCAGAAAATCTTTTCTCATCTTTTACCAAAGAGTAGATTGTGCAATAGATTGATGTGTATTTTTAGTGATTGGTATGGTATTGATGTAATTTTGAATTGTTGTGTGGTTCGTGTAATATTGTGTTGCTTGCAATTCAAAATCGAAATTCCCCAATTTTTAAAGACTAAACATTAAGACTTATAAAAATTTCATGAAAACAAAACTACTTATCATTTTTACTTGCTTACTGACAACAAAAATATATTCACAGGAAATGGCAATTGGCGTTGAAAAAATGAATGTACTTTATCTTGGCGTTGACAATCCTATTTCAATCGCAATGGAAAACACAAGCTGTAAAGAATTAAATATAAAAGTAGCTAACGGTAAATTAGTTGGAAATAATTGTAAATATATAATTAGGTGTGATTCTGTTGGAATTTGTAGAATACATGTTTATTCACAAAAAATGATTAAGAAAAATCATTCTTGGTTACATGAATTCCGAGTAAAGTTGTTGCCAAAACCTACTTTTAAAATTGCACAATATGAAAATTCCAATTCGCTTGCTTTAAAAAAAACGATACAAAGTCAAGAATACGTTAGAGCAACATTGAATAATATTGATTTTTACATTGACTATTCTATCGACAGCTTTCGAGTAAAGATAATTAGAGATACAATCGAAAATTTTAGTTTTATTAATAAAGGAAATAAAATAAATCAAGAAGTCCGCAATGCATTTATGAAATTAATTAAAGGAGATATAATAATCTTTGACAAAATATTTGCTTACTCAACTTCAATTAGCCCAACCTTGAAAGAATATTATAATACCCAAAATTATGATGAGAATGGGAATCAAGCCATAAAAGAAGTTAAAGTAAATAATGACAAATATTTGAAACTTGAATTAGAACAATTTATTTTGAAAATTAATGACTAACAAAAGAAAAGATTGAAGCCTTTGTAACGAACTGCAAGCAACAGCGGGTTTTGCAATATTGGGGCAGAAGCAATACCCATCAGCAGGGGTTCGCTATTGGGCTTCAGCTCGGGCAGAAGTTTTTCAATTTAGCTTTTTGTTCTTATCTTCATCATCAGTTTTTCAATTGGGCTGCGGTTCCGGGCGGACGTTTTTCAAATTCCAAAACATCGCAAAGCCCTATCGTTAGAGGAAATTTTTGAACACTTCAATTTTATATAGTTCATAAAAAATTTAAAAAAGCAAAACAATCAAAGTATTTTAATGAATTATTTTTTTTGAAAATATTATTTGACAAAATTTCTATTCATAAATAAACTTTAAAATTAAAATGGCTGAACAATTTCTTTTTAATGAAAGATTAAAACGACTTGAACCAATTGAGACAAAATGTTTTTTTTGTCGAAATCAAAATATGGATAATGTCAATGATTCTTTATTTGTTCCAATCTTTAGACCAGTAAATAAACTAAACTTAATTGTGTACAGATCTGTAAAATTCAATAAATTACCTGTAGGCGTTCCGAGATGTAAATCTTGTTTAGAAATTCATGAAACAGCAAAAAAGAAAGCTAAAATATATAGTTGGTTTATAGCATTGATAATATGTTTATTCTTCTGCCTGTTTCAGCCTTTTGGATTTGTAATTGGATTAATGAGTATTGGTTTTACCGTTTTAATTTTGAACGACTACATTCCAGGGAAACTAATTCAAAAAAAAGATATTTTTACTATAAAGGATGCGGGGAAACTTGACGAATCAATTCAAGAATTAATTGCAGCAGGATGGTTATTAGAAGCACCTAGAGCATAATTAAACTATTTTTGAGAACTTACAATTTCTCCTCGGTTGTTTACTAGCGCAGGTTTGAGGCGAAGGTAAATGTGT
>JAYTGY010000379.1:0-1791 GCA_043733065.1 Ferruginibacter sp. | reverse complement strand
AATTTTATTTAAAACGGTAAATCATCATCCAAAGGCATATCTGCCGCTGGTTGTGCTCGTACAACTGGTGGTGGTGTAGAACCAGAGTTGGTTACATTGCCAGTGTTGTAATTTGGTTGTTGCTGTTGATTTCCAGGTGTACTAGTACCTTCAACTTTGCCTCCAAGTAATTGTACATTTTGAACCCTCATACGCAAAGTAGCAGCCGCAGCACCTTCTCTGTTTGTATAAGCTTCTGCTTCAGGCGCACCTTCTGCATATACCATTTGCCCTTTCATAAGGTAAGGAGCAATGGCAGTTCTATCTGTCCAATAAGCACATTCTACCCAAGTGGTTCTTTCTTTTTGAACTCCTTGTGCATCTTTAAAACGCTCTGTGTGTGCCACACTAAAATTGATAACGTTTTTTCCGTTTACTTCTTTCAAAATGCAATCTTTTCCAAGATTACCTACAATTTGTAATTTAATCATAACTGTGTTTTTTAATGGTTGTATTTGTTTAATTGATGTATCTAATAAAGTTACGAGTTTTGTGGTTTCGAGTTACGAGTTTACCACTATTATTTTCCAAGTCCCCCGTGCCTGTACCGCTTTTTTCTGCGGGAGGGGATTTAGGGGGCTTCCTAGTTCATCTTTTTCTTCAACGTACTCACCTGATCTTGCAAATTATTTACTAGGTTAGCAAGCGAGTTTACATCCCATCTTTGTTGAGCTGCCACTTTTCCTATTACTACCTGTGCCGCCCAAAGCTCCATAATATCTTCTGCATTTATTTGGTAAGGCTGGTACGACGGGTTATCGCTTACAAGTGTATATTTATTTTTAAGTTTAGCATTCTTCACCAATCTTTTGTAAACAATACCTTCATTTCTACTTACTACTATATATGCACTATTATTTTTGGCATCATCAAGGCTTTCTGCTTTTTCGCCTACAATAATACTGCCGCTTGGTGTTGGCAACATGCTATCGCCAATAATTTCAAATGCTCTATAATTACCACCCGAAAGCATTGGTAATGTAAATGTATTTAACTCATCTATAAACTCCGCATCTGCGTAGCCAGCCAAATAACCAGCCGCAGCTTTTACAGGCACAAAATGAATTACATTTCTTTCTTCACTCATCATCATTTTTTGCTTACGGCGTTTCATTAAATAACTACCGCTCTCGTTGCTTAAATCTTTTAAGAAAAGTTCATCCAAACTGAGCTTGTACATTTCAGAAACTACCTCTAGCACATCCAAACGTGGGTCTGCACGTTCTTCTTCGTATGCACCAATAAGGGAGCGCTTAATGCCAAGTTTGTTGGCAAATTCTTCTTGTGTAAGCCCACGCAATTTGCGTAAGTATTTTAAATTTAATCCTGCTTGTGACATGGCAACTAATTTGATTAGTACAAATATACTAACTATTTTAGTTTTACCAAATTTATTTTTAAAAAATATTTTTTTACTATTTAAAAATGTATCAAAACTTACTATTCATATTGTTTATAACTTGCCCAAAATAGTATATTTTATAAGTATGGATAATTTTTACCAAGATATAGTAAACCAACAATCAGACGAAGCATTACTAACAATGGTTTATCAGTTTGACCAATGGGATACCGATATGCTTAAAGCAGTAGAAATAGAGTTGCAAAATAGGAATATTCTTCCGACAGATATAAATTCAAGAAAAAATGAACTCATTTATAATGAAGATAAATTACTGTCTATAGGTAAAGAAGCCACTTTTGCACAACAATTTTTAGGATGGATTGGTATTGTTGGTTTTCTTGGTCTTA
>JAYTGY010000378.1:0-1755 GCA_043733065.1 Ferruginibacter sp. | reverse complement strand
AGTCAATCTTGGATTGCCACCATTATTATGGTACTGAACCTGGTTAAATTAACCGGGCAGGTATCGTATTGGGTAAAGTGGCTGACTTATTCAGCATCGCATTGGCACAAGCGCTGGGTTGAAAATAAAAAATGGATGGACGTCGGCCAAGAATTTGTTTTGACAAAATTGTCGGGCTACTTATTCAGCAGGCCCTACTTAACAGCAGCGTAGGGAACCTCTGTAATTACCCCGTTAAATGGGTGAAATGTAGCTATTACAATATTATGACTATTTTGTTTAGTGCTGCCGATGATTGAAAGACCGATAATCTTTTCTTAAAAAATGGTAAGTATTTGTTAATCGAAATTTAAGATGCAGCAGATTAATTGTTTCATGGTCTTGCCTGTTAAAACTTAACATTATGAAAAAAATTCTAACACTATTGGTTTGCATTATTATCGTTCAACTTACAGAGGCGCAAGTTCAAAAAGGGAGTCTGTTTTTGGGTGGATCTATCGGTATTAGTAGTTCTAAAACCGAGGATGATAATGGAGATAAAATGTCTGGTATGTCTTGGAATATTGCACCACAAATTGGCAAAGCAATACAGCAGAATAAAGTAATTGGTATTGAAATTTTAGCAGGAGGCTTAAGCAATAAAAACACCAATAGTTTGGGAAATGTTTCCAAAAACTCTGGTAGCCAATATGGTATTGGTATATTTTACCGGCAGTATTTTCCTATTTACAAAAAATGGATGTTTTACGGACAAACCAATGCTGGATTAAATTTTTCCAATTCCACTATATCTAACAGTGGTATTAAGCTAAGTAAGATAAATGCTATGGGTGTCAACATCAATGCATCATTGGGTATTACCTACCAGGTAACTAAAAAATTATGGCTCGAAGCTGGCCTTTCCAATCTTGTTGGCATTGGATATAATTACCAAAAATCAGAAAATTTATCTCCTGCAGGTGCAATTACTTCCTCTTTTAAAACCAATAATATATCTGCAAATTTTAACTTAAACGGCAGCAATAATTTTGCCTTTGGCTTCAGGTGGATAATACCGGCAAAAGGATAAATTTATAAGGCAAAGGAGTTTTTTTAGCACATTTTTTTTAACCCCATCGGGCATGAGTGATCATGCCCGATGGTAGTTTTTAATAAATGGGAGTATTGCCAATCCGAAAGCTTATTTTAGTTTTTTCTTGTAAAAGTAGCGTAGTATTGGGTTTTGTGATTTATAAAAATATAACAACTTTGTTTGTAACAACTTTGTTTGTAACAAGTTTGTTAGTAAATTTGTGAAAATAAATTTTATGGCACGTCCTTTTAATTATGGTAAGCTGGCAGAAGATAATTATTTTACCAACAGAACCAAAGAAGTAAAATGGTTGAAGACACAGATGAGTGCTGGTATTAATTGTATGCTGATATCTCCACGCCGTTGGGGCAAATCTTCTTTGATATTGCATGTGAGCGAACAAATGAAAATTGAAAACAAGAAAGTTGTTTTTTGCTTTGTTGATTTGTACAATATCCGTACTGAAAGAGAATTTCTTGAGCTCTATGCCTCCTCTGTAATTAAAGCTACCAATAATACATTTGAAGATGCTGTAAGAAGTGTAAAAAGTATTTTTAAGCAATTGGTGCCATCAATATCCCTGTCGCCAGACCCTACTGCCGATTTTGAAATGAGCTTTAACTGGAAAGAGCTTAAAAAAAATATGGCGGAAGTGTTGGATTTACCGGAGAAAATTTCCAAAC
>JAYTGY010000377.1:0-1563 GCA_043733065.1 Ferruginibacter sp. | reverse complement strand
GTAAGCATCATTTTGGCAATATCATTTTTAGCAAATTTCCTATTTTAAAAAAAGAAACTGTAACAGATAATTCTCATAATTATAATAACACATTTCAATATATAGATATCTCACAACAGTTAGATACATTTCGAATAATTAATCTTCATTTACAATCGCTAAAGTTTAGTTCAGAAAATTTACAATATATTAATGATGCTGAAACGAATACTGATATTAATTTAGAAGAATCTAAAAATATTATATCGAAATTTAAAACTGGTTTTTTAAAAAGAAAAAGGCAAAGTGAAAATGTGCAAAAAACAATAAAGGAAAGTATATATCCCGTAATAGTGTGTGGCGATTTTAATGATGTGCCCAATAGTTATGCATATTGCACCATTGGTAAAAATTTAAAAAATGCTTTTGCAGAAAAAGGAAGTGGTGTAGGTAGAACTTTTTCTGGCATATCTCCCACGCTCCGTATAGATAATATTTTTATGGATAAGCGTTTTAACGTAGAACAATATACTTGTATTCAAAAAAAAATGAGCGATCATTTTCCCGTTATTACTGATATTGATTTTACCAAAGAAAAAAAATAATAAATTATCCTTTAAGCATTCATTCATTCTCGTGCTTCTTTAAATATATTTGCAATTATGGCATTAGAAATATACAATACACTTACCAGAAAAAAAGAATTGTTTACTCCGCTAGAGCCTGGTTATGTAGGCATGTATGTGTGCGGCCCAACAGTATATAGCGATGTACATTTAGGCAACTGCCGTACATTTATTTCGTTTGATATTATTTATAGATACCTAAAATATTTGGGTTACAAAGTGCGCTATGTACGCAACATTACAGATGCGGGGCATTTGGAAGGCGATAGAGATGAAGGCGATGATAAGTTTAGCAAAATGGCTAGGGCAGAAAAGCTAGAGCCAATGGAAATTGTACAGCGCTACACTTTAGACTTTAGGGAAGTAATGCAAGTATTTAATACATTGCCACCAACAATAGAACCCACAGCCACAGGACATATTAGCGAGCAGATACAAATGACGCAAGAAATTATAACCAATGGTTACGCATATGAAAAAGATGGCACTGTTTATTTTGATGTAGAAAAATATGATAAAGAAAAACCTTATGGCATACTTACCAATCGTAAGCTAGAAGATTTATTAGAAGGTACAAGAGAACTCAGTGGGCAAAATGAAAAACGTGGGCGATTAGATTTTGCGCTTTGGATAAAAGCAAAGCCAGAGCATTTAATGCAATGGCCAAGTCCGTGGGGTATGGGTTTTCCGGGTTGGCATATAGAGTGCTCTGCCATGAGCAATAAATATTTGGGCAAAAGATTTGACCTACATGGCGGCGGTATGGATCTTGCAGCCACGCATCATACAAACGAAATAGCACAAAACGAAGCATGCTTTCACGAATCGCCTGCTCAAATATGGATGCACACCAACATGCTAACCGTAAATGGTACACGCATGAGCAAAAGCTTGGGCAATGGTTTTTTGCCTCACGAATTATTTGCTGGTTCACATCCTTTATTAGAAAAAGCATATT
>JAYTGY010000376.1:0-2302 GCA_043733065.1 Ferruginibacter sp. | reverse complement strand
CTCTTTTTTCGGAATGCAAATGTAAGAGAAATTTATTAATAGAAAAATTTTGAAATAGTTATTTTTCAAATAAAAACCCCGCTTAAAAATAAGCGGGGTTAAAATATGCTTGAAAGCCTTACGCCGCCTGCTTTTCTTTTTTTCTTTTTATTTGGGTTATTACTGCGTCTAAAGCCCCATCAAAACTTTGTTCGAAGGATTTTGACGAATGTTTTACGAAAAATTCATGTCCGGGTATCAAAACCTTAATCTCTGCAATTTTATCTTTTATGGAATGTACTACATTATCCAACTTAAGATATACATCTACTTTGGTTATTCTGTCATGAAAATGGGAGATTTTTTCGGCCTTTGTATTAATGTGATCAACTAGTTTGGTGTCTGCATCGAAGTGCACTGTCTGAATGTTAATATTCATAGTCATGTTTTAAAATTGGGTGAAAAAATGAAAATCAATTTAGGTAATATTCAAAACATAGGCAGCCTATTTTTATAAGTTGGATATTGTAGAAACAAGGTAGTATTAAAACGAAATAAAAACAAATTTATTTTATGAATGGGTGCATTATAATTATAGTTTCACTGTAAAGTGTTGCAAACCTTGCAAACATGATTTTATGATTGGAAAACTAATATTAAAATTAGCAATTTTAGGATCTATTTTAACCATATCGGTGTAGATTATTATGCCTTAGGATGTGCTTTTTTGTACACGTCTTTTAATTTCTCAATGCTGTTGTGTGTGTATATCTGTGTGGCGGCAAGGCTGCTATGACCAAGCAATTCTTTTACTGCATTTAAATCGGCGCCATTGTTCATTAAATGTGTGGCAAAACTATGCCTTAAAATATGTGGGCTTTTTTTATCTATCGTGGTTACTTTGGTTAAATATTTTTTTACTATATTATATACTTGCTTTGGGTCTAGTGGCTTTCCTTTGTCGGTTACAAATAAAAAATTTTCCTCTCCCCTTCCTATCAATCTTCTTTTTTCTGCTATGTACAATTTTATATCGTTCATCAATATTTTACTTAAAGGAATAATACGTTCCTTATTGCCTTTGCCCAATACTTTTATTTGGCTATTGCTTATATCTATTTGATGTTCTTTTAGGCTAATTAATTCTGCCTTTCGTATGCCTGTATTGTATAATATTTCTAGAATGAGTTTTTCGGCAATGCCTTTAAACCCTTCTGAAAATTCAACTCCCGTAAATAAATTATTAGTATCTTTTTCTTCTACAAACTGCGGCAACCGCTTGGGCATTTTTGGAGAAATGATAGTTGTAACTGGATTTACTTTTACGACATCATTTTTTAATAAATATTTAAAAAAAGAACGCAAGGCAGATATTTTGCGATTGAGCGATCGAGAAGCCATGTCGCCTTCCTTCATTTCTGCTAGCCATGTACGAATGAAAGTTGTTTTTATTTTATCTATTTCGGTATCGGCATATTCCTTTTGCATAAATGTTGAAAACGCCGAAAGGTCATTCTCGTATGATATAATGGTATGCTGGCTGTATCGTTTTTGATACTTAAGATGATCTAAAAATTGCTGCTGGTACTTTTTGAAAGGTATATGCATAAAAAAACTGATGATTAAAGTTAGTGATAACTCATCATCAGTTTATAAAAATATTACTAAAAGTATATTAATCGAATTTACCCTCAGACATTTGCTGCTTGTAAACCGCTTTCTTTATTTCTGTACGACGACGGATAGAAGGCTTAGTAAAAGCTTGTCTATCTCTTAATTGTAAAAGCGTTTTGCTTTTTTCAAACTTCTTTTTGTACTTTTTAAGTGCTTTGTCTATGTTTTCGCAATCTTTAGAATCTATTATTAACATGTTGTATATACCCCCTTTTGGTGATTTAGGAGTGCAAAGATAAAAGAATTTTTTAAAAAAAGAAATCTAAAGCAAACAAATTCCGAAATTTACAGCATGTTTACAGGAATAATAGAGCAATTGGGCACCGTAGCAGCCATAGAAACAAACAATACCAACCTCACATTAACGATACAATCTTTACTAGCGCACGAGCTAAAAGTTGATCAAAGCCTTAGTCATAGTGGCGTTTGCCTTACCGTAGAAGAAATTATTGGCAACCAATATAAAGTAACGGCCATAGATGAAACGCTAAAAAAGACAACCATTGGCTTGTGGAGAAAAGGTGATACAATAAATTTAGAAAGATGCCTCCGTTTTGATGGCAGGCTCGATGGGCATATTGTACAAGGCCATGTGGATAGCGTAGGCACATGCATAGGCTACCTAGAAAAAAATGGCAGTTGGGAATAT
>JAYTGY010000375.1:0-11834 GCA_043733065.1 Ferruginibacter sp. | reverse complement strand
GTAGAACCATTTATGGTTACATTTCTATAATATCTTTCAAAACGAGCTACATTTACAAATACCAAATAAGAGGGAATAGCATATTTTGTTTTAAATTTAAAAATTCTGCTACTTCCAACGATACTTGAATCTATCATTTTACCATTGGTAGCCACCCAAAAAGTATCGTTGGCTGTTGGTGAAGCCCATGGAACGCTTACAATAATATCCATAGAATCTATTTTATCTTGCATATCATGCTTACATGGCCACCAATCTCTATCTTCATAAGACTCAGATAAGGTATTAATTACATTACCTGCTGCACCATCAGCATACATTTGATAACCTTGAGCAGACCCAACAACTGCAGGAGGAACACCTCTATAAAAAACAGTAAAAGAATCTATGAAATTATTAGCAAGTGTAGCAGTAAGTGTAATTGTGGCAATATTGCCAGCTCTAACAATGCTTGCTGGTAAAAGTTTTGCTGCTCTAAAAGTTACCGAATCTATTACAAGCACGCTATTAATATCAAAACTTATTGTACTAACACTAGCTTGTGTAGTTTTAAAATTAAACTGCACTGAACCTTTAATGTATTTACCTGCGGCAGTATCAGGATTTAAACGCCAAAATATTTTGTGATAAATAACATCAATATTGGAACCTGTACCACTTGTACCTTGTGACCTTGCAGTAATGATTGAGCTTATGCCATGCGGTTGATTTACCATGCGGTTTGCATTGCGGTTTGCTTTTCCTTCTAACGATTGTGCAGAGCTATTCATTGAAAATGATGAAACAAAAACAAAAAATAACAAGATAAAATTCTTCATGTTTTTCTATTTACTAGGGGGATTAATATTTTAATACTACTTTATAACGAGCTCATAACGTAAAAGCAGCTTAAATATTGTTTAGAAATTGATAGAAAACAATGGTATTACAATCTTTTTACTCACTCATAAATTTAAAAAATGTTATATGTTTTAGCTTAATATAAATGCAAAACATTGTTATTGATATAAAAATTTGAAAATGAATATATTGGTATATCATTTCTTAAACATTACAAAAACCGCTGCTAGCAATAAACTAAAGCTTAATAGATGCTTCCATTCAAAATTTTCTTTGAGATAAAATATGGCAAAAACCGAAAACACAACAAGGGTAATAACTTCCTGCGTCATTTTTAATTGGAAACCTGTAAAACCATTTTCATAACCGAGTTTATTAGCAGGCACCATTAAGCAATATTCGAAAAACGCAATGCCCCAACTTATGAGTATGGCTTTCCAAATGGGGATGTTTGTATTTTTAAGATTGCCATACCAAGCAAAGGTCATAAAAATATTAGATGCAGTGAGTAATAAAATAGTGCGAAACATGGGCTATAATTTTGTTATGTTGTTGATGATAATTTTTGTAATAAAATTTTCTCCGCTACTTTTTTGTGCTTGTATTTTACGTACAATATCCATCCCGTGCACTACTTTTCCAAAGGCAGCAAAACCAAGTGTATCTTCTCTGCCTTTGTTGCCTGCATCAAAAATGGTTTCATCGCCAATGCAAATAAAAAACTCTGTTGTGGCAGTGCCAATGCTTGTACGTGCAAGCGATAGTGTACCGTTTGTATGTGTAAGGCCTGTCAAAGTGGTGCTTTCATGCTCAACAGCTTTTATGTTTTTTTCGAGTGGCCAAATACCGCCTTGTATTACTCCGTAATTAATATCCATGGGCATGTCTTCATTTTTTAAAACCCGATAGAATGTTGTGTTTTTGTAAATACCAGAATCAATGTATGACAAAAATGCAGCAACTGTTTTGGGCGCTTTAGTAGGATACAATTCTGCTTCTATATCACCATAATTGGTATCGATAAGTATATGTGGATTATCATATTTCTTTTGCGTACAAGAAATGATTTGTACTAATAAAAATGCTAAAAATATTTTCTTCATGCAATAAAAATACGATTCATTCTAAAAGCATTGCGTAATTTTATTAGAGGTGTCAGCTTTCATTACTGGTTTTCTAGTAATATGTAGCAATAAAAAAGCTAACACCTCTTCAAATATATGAATACAACAACCAAAAAATCGCTCATCATTACCTTAAAAATTGATGATGAATCACAAACATTTTTTAATGAAAAACGCAAACAGTACTACCCTGCTTATGCCAATTTTGTAGATGCGCATATTACATTGTTTCATAAATTACCATCCGATAAAAATATGGTGCATGAAACTATGCTACAATTGTGCAATACAAAAGCATTTTACATGCAAGTTGTAGGTATAAAAAATATTGAAAACTTTGTGGCTTACGATATCCTTTCTACTACTCTACAAAATATTCATGCAGATATGCAAAGCGTATTTGCTAACATGCTCAATGAGAAAGATAGAGAAATATTATGGCCGCATGTAACCGTACAAAATAAAGGTACCGTTTACAAATCGTTTAAAACGCATGAAAAATTATTAGCCGATTTTAAACCATTTAACATAACCGCCATTGGTTTTACTACTTGGTTTTATGCAAAAAAACAATGGGCAAAAAAAGAAGATTATTTATTTTCTAAATAAGATTATACTTCCTTCATTTTTTGTAGAAAAAAATATCCTGTAGCTGAAATTATACTAAGTACAGCAACAAAATACCATAAATAGGAAAAACCAAATTTATGTGCAAAAGCAGTGCCACCAAGGCTTCCAAAAACTTGTGCTGCACTCCACGCCATGGTGTACATGCCTGCATATTGCCCTCGTGTACGCTCGCTGCTGCGTGCTATGTAAAAGCTATTCATAAATGGCATAGATAACATTTCACCTGCCGTAATTATTATCATTGCAAGTGCAGCTATCAACATTCCACTTGCCAATGGTATGTTTAATATTAAAAACGAAAGAGCCATTAAAAAAGTACCGTACGACATAAAAATAAGGTAGGGCTTTTTTCCTTCTAAAGAAAAAATCAAAATCATTTCAAAAAGAAAAATCATAAAACCGCTACCGCCCATTATTATACCGTATTGCAATTCTGACAAATGCAAAGCCATTTTAAAATAAATAGGAATGGTAGTGAACAATTGAAAAAAACACGCCGCAAATATGATTTGAAAAAATATAAAATACAAAAATTTTACATCGGTATATGGCGACTTTACTTTTATATTTTGCTCCATTTTTACAACAGGTTTATGTTGCTGTTGTCTGCTAACTTTTGGTAAAATAATTAATAAAAAAATAGATGCGGTTATATTTGTAAACCCATCTACCCAAAACAACAAATGATAATTTATAGATGCCAACAAACCGCCCAATGCACTGCCAATGGCAAATCCAAGGTTAATGGATAATCTAACCAAAGAAAAAGATTGTGTTCTCGTTTCGGGAGTGCTATAATGTGCAATGGCAGTAGCATTTGCTGGACGAAAGCTTTCATTTATCATAGCTAAGAAAAAAGTAACTACACAAATAGAAGTATATGTGCGCATGAGCCCAAGCACAATAAACATGATGCCACCAAAAAATAATGCAGAGAACTGTGTATAATAAAAACCAAATTTATCACTAATCTTTCCACCTGCTAATGCGCCTATCATAGAACCAACGCCATAAAGCGCTACTACAAATCCACCTTGTTTTACCGTATATTTTAAATGATCGCAATACAACGTCATAAATCCCAGTACCATTGTGCCGCATCTATTTATGAGCATTACAATGCTAAGCAACCACATTCTATTGGTGAGGCCGCTGTATGCATTTTTATAAAGGTTGATTGTTTTGCTTATCATTTAGTACACTCAAATTTTTATGTTTGATTTTAAAAACTGGTCGTAAACCTATAAGGTTTTTACAAACTTTTCATGGCAAAAAGTCTCTGATAAAACCTTATAGGTTTGTGGAAGAAACTTCAAATTGAAATTATTATTTACACGACTTTAAAATCGTCTGTCTTTGGCGCTTTATCAAATAAATGTGCCCACTCAGCTGGCGGTATTGTTAATTTTCTTGCAATGGTATCCATCCATGCGCCATCTACAGTTACAATAGCAGCAAGGGTTTCGCTATTTTTATATATTTCAGTTACCAATGTCCATCTACCTAGATCTGTTGTTATTTTTGATAGTTTAAAATTTACCATTACTGAATCGCCAAAGGTTATTTCTTTTTTAAAAATACATTCTTCTCTAAAAATGATGGGGCCAAAATGGTACTTCATAAAAACTGCTGGTGTAAGACCATGCTCTACCATAAAAGCCATACGACATGTAGCACCAAAATCGTAATATTTGGAATGCAATACATGAAAATTAGGATCAAGATCGGCCCAACGGATTTCTAAATTTTTATGAAATGCTTTCATGTTTTTTGCTTAATTGAGTGTAAAAAAAATCCTTCTCACCAAAAAAGTAAAAAGGATTTAATAAAGTTAGTAAAAATTAATCGCAACCTATTCTATAAAAAACTTTGCAACTAAAACATTATTAATTATTAATTACAAAATTATTAATTAGCTATTATACATCACATCATAATATTCTTTAGCCATACGGTTGCTATCAAATTGCCAACGCACATCTCTCATACCATTTTTTACAATCTGTCTCCACACTTCGGGGTTATCATAATACATTGGTAGAATTTGATTTTCCAAAACTTCATACATTTTTTCTAAATCGTATTCATCTTGCTCATGCTGACTCATTTTTTCATAATCGGTTGGTGGTATTAAAAAACCATTGTTGCCATGGTTAATAAATTCGCATATCCAACCATCGTTTGTACTAAAGTTTACCGAGCCATTCATTGCTGCCGTCATTCCACTTGTTCCACTTGCTTCTCTTGGTACTCGTGGGTTATTCAACCATACATCGCTAGCTTGTTTTAATCTTTTACTCAATGCCAATTCGTATCCTGTACATACCGCTACATTTGGAAATTCTTTGCTTAATTCTACCAAAAAATTAAAATCACTGATAGCAGGATAATCAACAGGGTAAGGCTTTCCCGCCCAAATAATTTGTACAGGATATTTTGTGCTACTCATTAGCGCCTTAAACTTTTCCTGATTTCTTGTTATCAATTCTGCACGTTTGTAACCTGCAAATCTTCTTGCCCAAACTATTGTTAGCACATCTGGGTTCATTATTTTTCCAGACTGGTCAGATACAATTTCAAACGCACGTTTTTTCAAATATCTTTTTCTGTCTATAAATCCTTCTTCATTATGTGCATCGGCAAAATTATACAATTGTTTATCTGCCCAATATTGCCAATTTTGCGCATTGGTAATGGCTTTTATTTCGCAAATATTTTCATATTTCTTCCACATTTGTCGGCTTACTTCGCCATGCAATTGGCTTACACCATTTGCCAACCTAGCAAAACGTAATGCAGCTAAAGAATGGTTAAACTTATCGTCTGTAATGCCCGTTAATGCTCGCACTTCTTCCAATGGTACTCCACAGAAATAACTCATTTTTTCGCAGAGATACATGTCATGTTTTTCATTACCCGCTTCTTCTGGTGTATGAGTAGTAAACACCAAACGCTTTCTTACTTCTTCTTTATTTTTATTATATTTTTGGTACAAATAAAATGCTGCACTCACACCATGAGCTTCATTTAAATGATACACATCTGGATGAAAATTTAATTCATCCATCAACTTTGCACCACCTACACCAAGCAAAATAAACTGCGCCACTTTTGTAGCCACATTTGCATCGTATAAACGATGTGTAATGGTTTGCGACATATGATCGTTCTCAGGCAAATCTGTACTCAACAAAAACAATGGAGCACTTTTAAACGTTTCTGGGTTTAAATAAAATGCTTTTACCCAAACTGGATGTTCGTGTATTTGAATTTGAAACTTTATACCAGTATCTTCTAAATAATTATACATTTTTTCGTTCCATTGCACTTGCAAGGTCTGATCTGGATTACGGGCTTGGTCATAATAACCATATTTCCATAAAATGCCGATGCCAACTAAGTTTTGTCTAAGCTCATAAGCGCTACGCAAATGAGAACCACTTAAATACCCTAATCCACCACTGTATATTTTTAAAGGTTGATGTACAGCAAATTCCATTGAAAAATATGCTACTTTTTTGGCGTAAACGCTGTCCGATTGATACGGTACTTGATACTGGGAGAAATTCATCCTTCGCTATTTAATGAGGCTGCAATATAAATAGGAATTGACAAATGGAATGCCGTTAGCAAATATTATAACTAACATATTTCAAATATTTGTTAATAACATGTGGCAAATATTTGTTAGCTTCGCCTAACAATAAACTACGACGATGCAAAGTTTGATTATTTTATAGATATGCTCATAACAAAATCCGATAAATCTTTAAGCGAAGTACACAACACAATTGATACCACTGCACCCAAGAAAAATTGGCGTAAACTTTTTTCTTTTCTTGGGCCAGCGTATTTAGTAAGTGTGGGTTACATGGATCCTGGCAACTGGGCTACCGACCTTGCTGGTGGCAGTAAATATGGTTATGCACTCATTTGGGTTTTGCTTATGAGTAATTTAATGGCACTATTATTACAAGGTTTATCAGCAAGATTAGGAATTGTAAGAGGCCGAGATTTAGCGCAAGCCAATAGAGAAACTTACCCACGAGCCATAAATTTTATTTTATACCTTTTAGCAGAAATTGCCATAGCTGCATGCGATTTGGCAGAAGTTTTGGGAATGGCCATTGGAATTAAACTGCTCACAGGTTTGGGTTTGGTGTGGGGCGTTAGCATTACAGTGCTCGATACTTTTTTATTATTGTATTTACAAAAAGCTGGTATGCGAAAAATGGAAGCATTTATTATTTCGTTGGTGGCTATCATTAGTATTGCATTTTTAATACAAATTATTTTTGCAGAACCAAACTTGGTAAATGTTGCTAAAGGTTTTGTTCCAAATTTTCCTGATAGCAATGCATTGTATATTGCCATTGCCATTATTGGTGCAACGGTGATGCCACACAATTTGTATTTGCACTCGGCTCTTGTACAAACTCGAAAAATAGAGCGAACAGATGCGGGCATACAACAAGCCATAAAATTTAATAGAATAGATACAACCATTGCACTTAATCTTGCCTTTTTTGTAAATGCTGGAATACTGGTTTTGGCGGGCTCTGTATTTTTTTATTCTGGTCATCAAAATGTAGATGGTGTAATAGAAGCACACAAACTACTACCCTCTTTTCTTGGAAAAACTGCACCAATTTTATTTGCCATTGCATTAATAGCAGCTGGCCAAAGCAGCACCATTACTGGTACACTTGCTGGGCAAATTATTATGGAAGGTTATCTTAGCTTACGTATAAACCCATGGATACGCAGGCTTATAACAAGGCTTGTAGCCATTGTACCAGCACTAATCGTAATTATAATTTATGGAGAAAGTAAAGTAGATGCGCTGCTTGTTTTTAGCCAAGTTATTTTGAGTTTGCAACTTGGGTTTGCTATTATACCACTTATCTTTTTTGTAAGTAATAAAAAAACGATGGGGAAATTTGCCATAAAACCATTTACACAAATAGCAGCTTGGATTATTGCATCTATTTTAATTGTGCTAAATATAAAAATGTTATTAAAAGAAATTATACCATTTTTTGAACTTGATGCAATGATGCCAAAAATATTAATTGTATTCGTTGGTTTATTTTTTGGATTTATTTTGTTGTACATTTTATTGTTTCCTTTTTTGAGAAAGAAAAAAATACTAACTCCACTTGAAATACACGATGCCATGGAAATATTACCTGCATTAACAATTCCTACTTACAACAACATTGCAGTAGCTTTAGATTTTAGTGCCAACGATCATAAAATTATTTCTTATGCCATTGGACAAGGAAAAACAGAAGCAAATTATTTGCTTATACATATTGTAGAAAGTGCATCGGCAAAATTGCTTGGTGAGGATAGCGACGATTTTGAAACAAAAAAAGACAAAGCACAATTAGAATCTTATGCGGCACAACTAAACGAAAAAGGCTTTAAAGCAAGTGCAGAACTAGGTTTTAGAAATAGGGTAAAAGAAATTGTACGAATTGTAACCGAAAAAAATGCAGATATATTGGTTATTGGCGCACATGGGCATAGAGGTGTAAAAGATATTTTGTATGGGCAAACGGTGAATGCAGTAAGGCACGAATTAAAAATTCCTGTGCTGGTGGTTACTTTGTAATGAATAATAATTTTTCTGTAAAAAAGTTATTCCATTTTTCTTGTTTGTCTTTTAATTGCCCATTTTTTGTTTCGCCATCATAATCGGCTTGCATTTTGTTCATATTGGCACAGCTTTCTTTGTAGAGATTTGCTAAAACATCGTTCATGTTTGTAATAGATAGTTTAGTAGCCTTTACTTTTTCTATAAATGCTTTTGCACAAATGTATGTAGCATCGAAATGATGCTGCTCGTGGTTTAAAATATAACTTGTGTTTTTTCCTTTGCGTACCCACGATTTTGGTTTGCTAAAATAACAATACACCGATACATTTATTTCTCCTTTATTGTTACTTGAATGCATGCCTGCCTTGTACCCAAAACCCGATGAAGTAATTGCAGCAACTATGCTTGGTGGGCCTTGTGGCCCTATAAAATCTGCCCAAACTAATTTTGTATTGGCATTGTAATAAATAACATCTGCTGCATTCATACTGCTTTTTTCTACCCAAGATATGTTAGTGGTAATTTGTGCTTTTGCAGTTATAAAAAAAACACTTTGAATAAAAATTAATATGATATATTTCATAAATGTCTGTTGATTTATATTTCAAAAGAACGAATAATAATTTGAAACGAACGTTAATAAAAATAAGATTAGAAAAGTATTAACAACCATTTCATTAATTTGTAGTATTATATTTGAATAAAAAATTTGAAACCGAAGATAATTTTTATAACAATAAGCGCTATGCTACTTATTGTTTTTTTTATATTTCCCTTAAGAAAAAAAGATAGAGGGGATGATAATCGTTTTATCACCTACATCGTAAACCCGAAAGAACTAGATGTAAACTTGTATTGGAAAAACGATAGCAACGAAAATTTTAAAAGCCTACAAAATCTAAAAGAATGGCTTTCAAAAAAGAATAAAAAATTATTGTTTGCCATGAATGGCGGCATGTACAAGCAAAATAATTCTCCACAAGGATTATACATAGAAAATTACAAAACTTTATCACCAATAGATACTACAAATGGCAATGGAAATTTTTATTTAAAACCAAATGGTATATTTTATTTACTAAATAATAATACACCAATAATTTGCAATACAACAAATTTTATTGCTAATGAAAATATAAAATACGCCACACAATCGGGGCCCATGCTTGTTATAAATGGAGAAATTCACCCATCATTTATTAAAAATTCAACTAACCTAAACATAAGAAACGGTGTTGGTATTTTGTCAGATAATCGTATCGTTTTTGTAATGAGTAAAAAAGAAATAAACTTTTACGAATTTGCAAATTATTTTAAAACGCTCGGCTGCAAAAATGCTTTGTATTTAGATGGATTTGTTTCCAGAACTTTTCTCCCAGAAAAAAATTGGATACAAACTGATGGGAATTTTGGTGTAATTATTGGCGTTGCAAAATGATGCAGTATCTCTGAAATTAAATGCGTAGAAAATCTTCATTTAAATTAAAAAAAATTGATTGCACAGTGTCATTGGAATGTAAATTTTATTTTATCTTTCGCTTGAGTATATATTTTCTTATTAACATTTTCTTAATAAAAATGAAACATTAATGTGATACAATACGCTTTTCTCTTCTGCAAATTAATGGATTACAAAAATTACATCTTATCCACCGTAAAATCACTTATGTATTTCTACTCAATGTTTTGTTAAAAATTAAATTTATATTACAACATCATATTTTTTAACCTAAAAACAATAACATGAAAAAAATCTTCACAGGTTTTCTGATTACATCAGGATTATTTTTCTCGGTTCAAACAAAAGCACAAGATGTGCAGAAAGGCATGCCAGGCATGTACGCTGAGTCGGTTGATTTTAAAAATGCACCAGTTGCATTTAATAAAGGTTTTGTAATACTTGCAAATGAAAATGGCAAAATGAGTTCATCATCTTCTGTGCTCTTAAAAAATTCAGAAAAAGATAATCTGAATATAGAGCATTATCGTTATCAACAAAATTATCAGGGTATTCCTGTGGAGCATGCTACTTATATTATGCATGTAAAAAACAACAATATAATTAGTCAAAATGGTAAATGGGTAAAAGATTTTCCATCACAATTAACATCTAAACCAACTTTATCTGCAAATGATGCATTAAACAAAGCAATGAATTTTGTAGGTGCACAAACATACAAATGGCAATTGCCAGCTGAAGAAGCATTTATAAAAAGAGAACAAAATAATCCTAATGCTACATTCTATCCAACCATACAATTGGTATATTATAGTGGCGAAGAAGAAGTAGTGCCAGCGGCAATGCGCCTTGCATACAAACTAGATATTTATGCGCAATACCCAATGAGCAGACAAATTGTTTTTGTAGATGCTGTGTCTGGAAACATACTTGGCAAAAGAGAATTGATACACGCTACAAATGCAGCTGGCTCTGCAGTTACTGCATATAGCGGCACACAAGCAATCACTACAGATAATACTGGTACAACTTTTCGACTGCGTGAAACTGGTCGTGGGCTTGGGATTAATACATACAACATGAAAGCTGCTGGTACAAGTTATGCAGCTGCTGTTGATTTTACAGATGCGGATAATGTTTGGAATAATGTAAACACCAACAAAGATCAATATGCAACGGATGGCCATTGGGGCACAGAAAAAACTTACGATTATTATTTTTCTAAATTTGGAAGAAGCAGTGTGGACAATGCAGGCTTTGCATTAAATAGTTATGTGCATACAAACCTTGTTGCATTTGGTTATGGCGATAATGTAAATGCTTTTTGGGATGGCTCTAGAATGACATATGGTGATGGTAATGCAACTTATTCTCCATTGACAGCTTTGGATATTTGTGGCCACGAAATTACACATGGTGTTACCGAAAGAACATCTGCATTGGTGTATAGCAATGAGTCTGGCGCAATGAATGAAGCGTTCAGCGATATTTTTGGAACAGCTATTGAATTTTATGCAAAAGGCACAAGTGGTAATTGGACAATTGGTGAAAACATTGGAGCATCATTTCGTAGTATGAGTAATCCAAATGCATTTAGCCAACCAGATACTTACCAAGGAACGTTTTGGTACACTGGCACAGCAGATAATGGTGGTGTGCATACAAACAGTGGTGTTTTAAATTACTGGTTTTATTTATTATCGGTTGGTGGAAGTGGTACCAATGATAAAGGTGCAACATTTAATGTAACTGGCATTGGTATTGATAAAGCTGCCGCTATTGCATATAGAACAAATACTTTTTATTTGGTTTCTACATCTAATTATGCAACTGCAAGAACTAATGCAATAAAATCTGCAGAAGATTTGTATGGTGTAGGAAGTGTAGAAGCTACACAAACTGCTTGTGCATTTGCAGCTGTTGGTATTGGTACGTGTGGCACTGTTGTTACGCCACCGGGCTGTGGTACTGCTTTTGAGCCAAACGAAACGCAAGCTACTGCTCTTGCAATTAGTTCTGGTGTTGTTAATTCTGCAGCAATAAGTTCTACTACAGATATTGATTATTATAAAATAGTAACTACTGCTACTTCTAATAACGCATTCAATCTTGTCGGGCCAACTGGTGTAGATTACGATTTATATATTTACAATAGTGCTGGTACACAAATTGGTTCTGG
>JAYTGY010000374.1:0-7192 GCA_043733065.1 Ferruginibacter sp. | reverse complement strand
GCTATTCTATCGTGCAAGCGGTTGGAGCGGCCTTGCCAAAATTCTATGCTTTCTGGTTTTACAATATATCCTCCCCAAAAAGGTGGCCGTATAATTTCTTTTCCCTTAAATGTTGCTTTAGTATGCAATACATTTTCATCTAATATTTCTCTGTTTTTAATAATACTGCTTTGTGGCGATGACCATGCACCAATTCTACTATCTTCAGGACGACTTAGAAAATAGGTATCGCTTTCAGCTTCTGATAATTTTGATACCGTTCCTTCTATACGAATTTGCCTTTCTAACTCTTTCCAAAAAAATACCAATGCTACTTTGTTATTAGCCGCCATTTCTTTCCCTTTGCTACTATCATAATTGGTAAAAAATTCAAACCCATTTTCACTCATACCTTTTAGCAAAACTATTCTTGCATGTGGGCATCCATTGTCATCAGCAGTAGCAAGCGTCATAGCATTCACTTCATCTATATTGCTTGCTATGGCTTCGTTCCACCATATTGTAAATTGATCAATGGGGTTTGCGGCCACATCTTGTTCTGATAAGGAACGTAGTTTGTAATCTTTTCTAATATCGGCTATGGGGTTCATTTGATTAATTTGTAAAATAAAAAAGCATCCGCTAACTAACGAATGCTTAAAGGTAATATCAATTTAGTTTAATTAAAGATTCTTAAAAATTTCTTGTGCTTTTTCTCCAATTAGTGGCATTGGTTTTTCTTCACCATTTATGGCAGCAATTAAACCAAGTATCCACAAAATAAATAATCCAATACCTGCAATTGATAAAATCATACTTAAGAATGTGGAAAAATTTGCTACGATTTTAATCAAGATATTAAAAACAATACCTGTAATAAACAAGAATAAAGTTTGGCGAAGGTGATAAGTTCCTAAAGAAGTTTTTGGTTTATTAAGTGCAAAAAAAGATAACAACCATCCAATTGGAGTAATGTAACTAACAATTGCAGCTGTTTTGTCTGTTGATATAGTTTTTTCTGCCATGATAATTTGTTTTTTTAATTAATAATGAGGGTAAAATATTAGTTGACTATAAATATATGAAATTTTTCAGACTAACTATTTTCATTCAATAAAAAAATAAGCGTTTTGTTGTTAACTAAATTTTTTCATTCTTAACTCTTTTAGTAAAGCATTTAACTCTGCTATCTCATCTTTCAATTGCAGGTTTTCTATTTCCTTCATTTCAGCAGTACTTTTTGCCTCAGCCAATTCTTTTTTTAAAGCTTGTACTTTTTTATACAAAGCTGCAGCTTCATCCAATTCGCTACTTAAAATTTCGTTGTTTGTTTTTACTGAAAAGAGTTCTTTAATTTCAGCTTGTTCTTTTTGACGCCCTTTTATTTCTCTATAAAGATTTAGTTCTAGCTCCTCATTCATCATTTCAATAGCCTCTGTTTTTTTAGCAGCTTCTTCACTATTATATTTTAGTTGCTCTATTTCTATTAGGTTGCTGTCTATACGGCTCCTTAGCGATGCTTCACTTTCTGCTCCATCTCCTAACAAAGAAATTTCTTCATCTTTTTTTCGAATCTCATTATTCAAATCTTCCAGCTGCTCTTGCAAAAATTCGTTCTCCGATAACAATAATTGTATCTTTTTTTCGTAATCCATAGCTACAAAGGTTATTTAACATTTTGATTATTAACAAAACTAATAATAATTGTATATTTATTGACAGGCAGCATATATTACTTTAAACGTATCTTATTTGTAAATATGAGGTTATCAACCCTAGAATATTGACCGATACTGAACTTATAAAAGGTTGCATAAGAGAAGACACTGCTTGTCAGAAAGGTCTTTTTAATCGTTATGCAAGCTCTCTTTTGGGGGTAAGCAATCGTTATGCCCGCAATAAAGAAGATGCAGAAGATATTTTACAAGATGCTTTTATAAAAATTTTTCATAAAATTAATCAGTTTAAAGGTGATGGTTCCTTTGAAGGCTGGATGAGAAGAGTGGTGGTAAATACGGCACTAAAAAAATATACAGTTAGCCGTTATACAAAAGAAATTTCGGTAGAGGAAGTGAGAGAAAGTAAAGACATTGATGTAAATGATGTGCCATCTTTTAATCATCTTACCGAAAAAGATTTATTGTTAATCATAAATAGATTGCCGGATGGTTACAGATTGGTTTTTAATTTGTACGTAATAGAAGGTTACCAACATGATGAAATAGCAGATATGTTGGGCATACAATCTGGTACAAGCAGAAGCCAATTGGTAAAAGCAAGAGTACTTTTGCAAAAAGAAATATTACAAATGCAACGAGTGGCGGTATAAAATGAAATGTAAAAATGTCAATCGTAAATAATAATGATGGGAAAAAAGAATTAAAATGAAAAATAAATTATTTGATAATTTTATACAAAAACAATTTGATGGCTATAAGCCAGAAGTTGGTGAACATATATGGGAAAATATTGCCCGAAAAAAAGATAGAAAAAAGCCTTTAGCCTTTTGGTTTTCTAATGCTGCAAAAGTTGCGGCAACAGCTGTAATAATACTTTCATCTATTGGCATTTCGTATTATTTTATGCACAATTCTAATAAGGCCTCAAAAGAAATTTCATTGAGCAATGAAAAAAATATTTTACCTACAACAAATGGAGCAACAGAAAAAAAAGCAACAACTATAAATAAAGAAACGGTAACCTCACCTACAACCAATCAGGTTCAGCCAAACGGCGGAGTAGAATTTGATGCAAAAACTTTAATAAATAAAGAAACAATATCTTCATCTACTACTAGTAAACAAGTAAAACAAAAAAGCCAAGCATCTCTTACTTTTATAAATAGAAATAATATTGGTTCAATAAATAGTACAAAAAATAAAATCAACAGCACTTCTTCTACATTCGTAAAATCTAACAACGAAAATAAAAAAACAACTGCTGCTAGAAAAACTAAATATGTAAATGGAAATACATCTATACATATTTCTAAGGGAGAAGCAGAAGAAACAATAAAAAATACAATTATCGCAAATGTTGAAACATTAGATATTGTAAATGAAAACAATAAATTTTCCCCAAAAATTTATTTAAAAAAATTACCCACAATAGCTTTTGTACCTTGCCCAGAAGCAGAAGAAAATGCAGCAGGCAATAAAAAATACTTTGAGTTATATGGTGGCCCCGATTATATTTTTAAAACCTATTCAGATACAGGAAACGCTTACATAGCGCAACGCAAAGCAAGCACTGGTATTCATTATGCATTTAGTGCAGGGCTGCGTTACACAAGGGTTTTTGGTAGTGGAATAAGTTTTAGAACTGGTATAAATTACAGCCAAATAAATGAAAGGTTTATTGCTTTTAATGGCTTTGTTTTAGAACATGTAGTACAAGTAAATAGTATTGGAGATACCATTGCCAATTATACTGCTGCAAGTGTGCAATATAAAAAAAGTACCAATGTTTATAGAACACTTGATATACCAATACAAGCTGGTTTTGAATTTGGAAATGGAAGATTACATACCAATATTAGTGCAGGTGCACTGGTAAATATTTTTAGCAAGCAAACAGGAAATGCAGTAGAGCCTAATGGTAATATTATAAATCTTTCTTCTTCAAAAACATCATCTCAATATCAGTATAAATCAAATGTTGGAATAAGTTTTTTAGGTAGCGTATCTATTTATTATAAAGTAAATGAAAAATTACATTTAATGGCCGAGCCTTACATACGATATAGTTTATCACCCATGACAAAGGATGAAATTACATTTAGCCAAAAATTTCATACAGTAGGTATGCGTTTTGGCTTGCGCAAAGATTTATAATATTTTTACTTGAAGGGTAATAATCGGAAAGGCGCAAGAAATTAATCTTGCGCCTTTCTAATAAATATTTTTATTTTTTATCTTACCAATGTACCAGTTTTTTCACCAATAACCACACTCATTAAATTACCAGGTTTATTCATATCAAAAACTACTATTGGTAAATTATTTTCCATGCAAAGCGTAAATGCAGTCATGTCCATTATTTTCAGATTTTGCGTTATGCATTCTGCAAAAGTAATATGACCATATTTTGTGGCGGTTGGATCTTTTTCTGGATCAGCAGTATAAATACCATCTACCCTCGTACCTTTTAAAATAACATCTGCCTTTATTTCTACAGCCCTTAATGAGCCTGCTGTATCTGTAGTAAAATATGGATTGCCAGTACCAGCACCAAAAATAACCACACGGCCTTTTTCTAAATGCCTCATAGCACGTCTGCGTATGTATGGCTCAGCTATTTGCTCCATTTTTATTGCACTTTGAAGACGAGTTACAACCCCTGCTTTTTCCAAACCACTTTGCAAAGCCATGCCATTTATTACAGTAGCAAGCATGCCCATATAATCACCTTGTGCACGCTCAATACCTGTTTCTGCCTCGTTCATACCACGGTAAATATTACCACCACCAATTACAATGGCCACTTGCACCCCCATATCGGTTATTTGCTTTATCTCTTGTGCGTATTGTGCAATTACTGTAGAATCTAGACCAAAGTTTTTATCACCCATTAAAGATTCGCCCGAAAGCTTAAGAAGAATACGTTTGTACTTTGGTAGCATAGATTAAATTTTTGCGAAGATAGAAATTAGATGTTAGATTTTTAGAAATTAGATTTTTAGAAATTAGATGTTAGACTTTAGAGACAAGATGAATGTAATTCGCAAACCCGTAACCATGAAACCCAACCCGCAACTTTGAACCTTGAACCTTCAACCTTCAACTTTGAACCTCCTTCACATCCACCGCATCTCTCAACCCGCTACCCAATAAATTAAAAGCCAAAACCAATAGCATAATAGCAAAACCTGGAATAAGTGCTTGAGCAGCATTGTGTGTAATTATGAGGTTGTAATTTTCTTTTATCATTAATCCCCAACTTGGTTGTGGCGGTTGCACACCAATACCCAAAAAACTTAAACCAGCTTCTACAATAATAGCAGTGGCAAAATTACCAGCAGCAATTACTAATACAGGGCCAATAATATTTGGCAAAATATGTTTAAAAATAATTCTAAAATCTTTAAAACCTAATGCCCTTGCAGCTTGTACATATTCCAATTCTTTTACTGCCATTACTTGCCCACGTACAAGCCGTGCTACACTTACCCAAAGTGTGAGGCCAACCGCAATAAATATTTGCCAAAATCCTTTACCCAATGCAAGCGTAATAGCAAACACCAATAATAAAGTAGGAATACTCCATGTTACATTTAAAAACCACATTATAGCTGCATCTATTTTGCCTTTGTAATAGCCAGCAAATGCGCCCATCAAAATACCAATGCTAAGCGAAATTATAACTGCTACCATTCCTACCATCATACTTACTCTTGTACCAATAATTATGCGGCTAAGCATATCTCTTCCAAAAGCATCGGTACCCAACCAGTATTTTTTTGTGATAATTTGTTGTATAATATTTTCGGGATGGTTATTTGTAATTTCATTAATGCTGTACAATTGCACAACAGATGTATCTTCATCTACATATTTATTTACAAAAACATTTTCAGCATTTATGGTATAACTTTTTATTGGCAAAAATTTATGGGTTGATGGTTTTCCAAAAAATAAACTAGTAAAAAAAGATTGTTCTGTTTTGTTATTGATAGGAATTTTTAAAAACTGTTGTGTGTAACCTAAGGGTTTTGATTGTATCTCCACTGTTTGCAAATCAGCATCAGTACTTGCATCTGGCGCTATGATGTAACCAAAAATACAAACAAGTAAAGCTAATACAATTATGCATAAACCTACCATCGCCGATTTTTTTCGGCGAAGTTTTTTCCAAATTGTAAGTTCTGTATGTTTTGTTTCGCTCATGTTTTTTTGATTAGCCACAAATAACAAGAATGACCACTAATGGTTTTTATTTGTGTAAATTAGTGTAATTCGTGGCGAAAAATTTACAACTCCAACAACCTGGTAGTTCTTTCCCTCACTGCTTTACAAAGCGCCGCATCTTCCGATAATTTTTGCCCATACGATGGAATCATTTCTTTTAGCTTTGTTTGCCATGCTACCGATTGCATTTGCAAGGGGAAACAATTTTTCAATACATCTATCATTACCGAAACTGATGTAGATGCACCTGGCGATGCGCCAAGCAATGCAGCCAATGTGCCATCTGCAGCGGCTACTATTTCTGTTCCAAATTCTAATACACCACCTTCGTGCTCATCTTTTTTTATAACTTGTACTCGCTGTCCCGCAATGGCAAGTTCCCAATCTTCTGCTTTTGCATTTGGCAAATATTCTTTTAATGCTGCCATACGATCTTCGTGAGATTGTGATACTTGTTGTATTAAATATTTTGTAAGATCTAAATTGTGCCAGCCAGCAGAAAGCATAGGCAAAATATTATCAAACTCAATGCTCAATGGCAAATCCATGTAAGAACCGTTCTTTAAAAACTTTGTAGAAAACCCTGCAAATGGTCCAAACAATAAAGCTTTTTCGCCGCCTATCATACGTGTATCCAAATGCGGCACACTCATGGGTGGTGCGCCCACACTAGCTTTGCCATATACTTTTGCTGCATGTTTTTCTATTACGGTTTTATTTATACATCGCAGCCATTGCCCACTTATTGGAAATCCACCATAGCCCTCCGCTTCTGGTATATCCGATTTTTCTAGTAACCGAAGTGCTGCACCACCTGCACCAATAAATACAAATTTTGTTTCTAATTTTCTATTTTCGCCAGTCAATAAATCTTTTACTTTTATTTCCCAATGCCCATTATTTTCTCTTTCAATATCTCTTATTTCGTTGCTCAAATATAATTGCACGCCATCTTGTGCTTGCAAATGTTTTATCATTACACGAGTAAGTACACCAAAATCTACATCGGTTCCCATGTCCATTTTTGTAGCAGCACATTTTTCATTATCTGCTCTACCTTCCATTACAAGTGGTATCCATTTTTTAAGTTGCGTTACATCATCACAAAATTGCATGCCATTAAACAATTCATTTTTTGTGAGGGTCTCATATCTTTTTTTAAGATAATCTACATTCTCTTGTCCCCATACAAAACTCATATGTGGAATATGATTTATAAAATCTTGAGGGTCGTTAAAATATTTTTGCGCTACCAAATAACTCCAAAATTGTTTACTTGTTTCAAACTGCGCAGCTATTTTTAATGC
>JAYTGY010000373.1:0-1559 GCA_043733065.1 Ferruginibacter sp. | reverse complement strand
GATCCTAATTATAGGCATTTACTTTTTCCAAACGATACAGAATATTTTATAGAACAGAGCTGGTACTTTTTACAAAATTGTAATTTCTTTAAATTGAGTGATGAAGAAGCTTTGTTGATTACAAAAACGACAAGGGTTGCAGATGCTGCAAAAATATTATTAGAAAAAACAACTGCAAATTTTGCAATTACCATTGGAGAAAAAGGCACAATGTTTGGCTACAAAAATGCTACTACTACTATACCTAGTATAAAAATATCCCCTATTGATACAACAGGCGCTGGCGATGCATTCGTCGGCGCTTTATTGTTTCAATTAAGTAAAAAAACGGGTTATGAAATTGAAGGACTTTCACTGGAGCAATGGACAAATATTATTGCTAACGCTAACAAAGCTGGTGCTCGTACATGTGAATACCTCGGAGCTATGGAAGCATTCAAACATTTAAATAAAGAAATTTTTAATTGAGATAAATTAGAATGGTTACAACTACTACGATATCAAACGAGGCTGAGAAAATGATTTCTATCAAGGGGCAATTTGCGGAACGGCAAGAGGCTGCCATGGCAGATATCAAAATGTTGTTTAATAAACTTTATGCAAATCATCCTGATTATGAAATATCTTTTGTAAAACTTTTAGAAACTATTAATGCTGCTTTTTTAAATAGAAATAAAATTTTAAAAAAACTAGATAATTCAAAAATTGCTAACCAAGATGAGCAATGGTTTTTGAGCAACAAGCTTTGTGGTATGAGTTTGTATGTAGATAGATTTTGTGGATCAATAAATAACTTACAAAGCAAGCTAGATTATTTTGAAGATTTGGGTGTGAATTTTTTACACGTAATGCCAATATTTGAAAGCCCAAAAAATGAGAGTGATGGCGGATATGCAGTAAGCAATTTTAGAAAAATTGATACCCGTTTTGGAACAATAGATGATGTAAAAAGTTTACAACAAGCAATGCATAAAAAAGATATGTGTTTGATGTTGGATATTGTATTGAACCATACGTCGCACAAGCACGAGTGGGCAATAAAGGCAAAAGCAGGCGAAAAAAAATACCAAGATTATTTCTACTTTTTTGATAATAGAGAAATACCTGATCAACTGGAGCAAACTATGCCAGAGGTTTTTCCTGAGAGTTCACCAGGCAATTTTACGTACATAAAAGAATTAGACAAATGGGTGATGACGGTTTTTCATCATTACCAATGGGATTTGAATTATAGAAACCCAGCTGTGTTTAATGAAATGTTGGATAATATTTTCTTCTCAGCAAACCTTGGGGTAGATGTTTTAAGAATAGATGCGCCAGCATTTTTATGGAAAAAAATTGGAACTAATAGCCAAAATTTGGAAGAGGCACATTTAATTATACAACTCATAAAACAATGTGTACAAGTGGCTGCACCTGGTATGGCATTATTAGCGGAAGCTATTGTTTCTCCAACAGAAATAATGAAATATTTTGGTGAAAATGATTTTGTAGCCCGAGAAAGTGATTTTGCCTACAATGCAACACAAATGGCACTTCAATGGGATGCATTGGCTACG
>JAYTGY010000372.1:0-19125 GCA_043733065.1 Ferruginibacter sp. | reverse complement strand
AATGCTTGTTCAAAATCCGCAATGATATCATCAATATGCTCTATACCTGTAGATATACGCACAAGCCCAGGAGTAACACCACTGCGCAATTGTGCTTCTGCATCTAGCTGGTCGTGTGTAGTGCTTGCAGGGTGAATGGCCAATGTTTTTGAATCGCCAACATTTGCTACATGGCTTACGAGTTGCAATGCATTGATGAATTTTGAAGCAGCTTCTTTCCCACCTTTTATTTCTATGCTAAGCATTCCACCAACGCCATTCTTCAAATACTTTTGTGCCAATGCATAATATTTGCTACTTGGTAATCCTGCGTAGTTTACTTTTTCCACCAAGGGATGTTGTTGTAAATATTCTGCTAACTTTTGGCCGTTGCTATTGGCTCTTTCTAATCTTAAAGAAAGTGTTTCTAAACCTTGCAAGAGTAAGAAAGAATTAAACGGACTTTGGCTTGCACCATAATCTCTTAAACCCTCTACTCGTGAACGTATAATGAAGGCAATGTTTGGTAAGCCTAATGGATTGTTCACCCCAAATACATCAGAAAAAACCAATCCATGATACCCTTCACTTGGCTCACTAAATTGTGGGAATTTTCCATTGCCCCAATTGTAATTACCACCATCTACAATTACACCACCCACACTTGTGCCATGCCCTCCAATCCATTTTGTAGCACTCTCTACTACAATGTTTGCACCATGCTCTAATGGCTTAAATAAATATCCACCTGCACCAAAAGTGTTGTCTACAATTATTGGCAAATCATGTTTTTTTGCTACGGCTGCTATGGCTTCAAAATCTGGAATATTCAATTCGGGATTACCAATCGTTTCTAAATAAATGGCTTTTGTTTTATCATCTATTAATTTTTCAAATGCTTCTGGCGAATCGCCATCTGCAAATCGAGCCTCTATCCCCAAGCGTTTAAATTGTACTTTAAACTGATTGTAGGTACCGCCATATAAAAATGATGTGGATACAAAATTATCGCCGTGTTGTAAGATATTACTCAAGGCTAAAAATTGTGCAGCTTGCCCCGAAGCCGTTGCTAGTGCTGCTACGCCGCCTTCTAATGCTGCAATTCGTTTTTCAAAAACATCGGTAGTGGGGTTCATTATTCGGGTATATATATTTCCAAATTCTTTTAACCCAAATAAATTGGCCGCATGTGTGGTATCGTTAAACACATACGAGGTGGTTTGGTAAATAGGTACTGCTCTCGATTTTGTTGTTGGATCTACTTCTTGCCCTGCATGAAGTTGTAAGGTTTCAAATTTGTAATTGCTCATGATTGTGTGTTTTAATTATTAAAAAATATGTGTAGAAAATAAAAAAAGCCCTGCTATTGAGTAGCAAGGCTTTTTAAGAAAGTAAAAAATATTTATAGAAAACTATTTCATACTATACATAAGCCTTGCTGGTCGCATACTCTTGCAACACATACAACACATCATGATAATATTTGAAAAGTTTTTGTTCATTTTTATTAGTCTAGTACAAAAGTAGAGTAGTAGATTTTAACTACCAAATTATTTTTTTAAGCTTATACGTTTTCCAAATACCATTCCAATATTATTTTTAGAGCATATCTTCATATAAATACCCATAAAAACGCCTATATTTGCCTTATGATGAATGTTGACAACATGGAATATAATACTACTCGTAACCACCTCACCATGAGAGAGTACGGCAGACATATTCAGAAAATGGTAGAGTACTTACTCACACTAGAAGATAAGCAAGAGCGCCAAAAAAATGCTTACGCCGTAATAGAATTGATGGGTTTCTTAAATCCACACTTAAAAAATGTAGAAGATTTTCGCCATAAATTATGGGACCATCTTTTTTTAATAAGCGATTTTAAGCTTGATGTAGATAGCCCATACCCAATACCAACAAGGGAAACGCTGAAGGCAAAGCCTGAAATATTGGGATACCCTAAAAAATATCCAAAGTTTAATCACCTTGGTAAAAATATTGAAGTAGTAATAGACAAAGCATTGAAAGAAGAAAACCCAGAGAAAAAACAAGGGTTTGCAAATGCGATTGCATACTATATGAAATTAACGTACAGTAATTGGCATAAAGAGTTGGTGCATGATGATAATATTCAAAATGAGTTGAGTGATATGACGGATGGTGAATTGGCTTTCAATAGTCGCCCATTTGTAAAGCATACTGCACCTCGTATTGAGAGAGATGAATATGGAGCAGGAAGAAATCAATACCGCAAAAACTTTGGCGGCAGAGATAATGGCGGTAGAGATAATAGAAATAATAACAATAACAATAATAGAAACAACAATAACAGAAACAACAATAATGCTCAACCAGGGCAAGCGGGCGGTAATAGAGAAAATAGAGACCCTCGCAGCAACAGCAATAACAATAATAACAACAATCGAAATTTTAAAAAGAGGTTTTAATTTTTTAAAACGAAAATATTTCCGGCAGCCATTTTCTGCCGGTTTTTTTATAACCATCTTTTAAAAAATATTTATACAAATTTTATAAAAACAATTTTTTGCAATGGGAATATTTGAAGTAATAGGAGGCAATAAACTAAAAGGAGAAATAACGCCACAAGGCGCAAAGAACGAAGCGTTGCAAATATTGAGTGCAGTGTTGCTTACGGCAGAGCCTATGGAAATAAATAACATTCCAGATATTATAGATGTAAACTTACTCATAGAATTGCTGAAAGAAATGAATGTGAAAGTGGAAAAACTACAAGCAAATAGTTATCGTTTTCAAGCAGATGATGTGAATGTAGAATATTTGCAGAGTGAAGATTATTTTAAAAAGAGTGGGAGACTTCGTGGCTCTGTAATGCTTGCGGGTCCACTGTTAGCAAGGTTTAAAAAAGCATACTTACCAAAACCTGGCGGTGATAAAATTGGACGTAGAAGATTGGATACACACATCATTGGTTTTGAAAGACTGGGTGCTACATTTTCTTACAACAGTGATACTGGTTTTTTTGCATTAAAAGCAGATGAACTAAAAGGTTGTTACATGTTGCTAGATGAACCAAGTGTAACTGGCACTGCAAATATTTTAATGGCTGCTACACTTGCTACTGGCACAACAACTATTTACAATGCTGCATGCGAACCATACATACAACAGCTTTGCAAAATGCTCATACGCATGGGTGCAAACATACAAGGCACGGGTAGTAACATGTTGGTAATAACTGGCGTTTCAAAATTAAATGGAACTACTCATGCTATGTTGCCCGATATGATTGAGATAGGTAGTTTTATTGGTCTTGCAGCAATGACGCAAGGAGATATTACTATTAAAAATGCAGCCGTAACAGAGCTAGGAATTATTCCAGAAAAATTTAGACAACTCGGTATTCAATTAAACATTATTGGAGATGATATACACGTACCATCGCAAGATAAATATGAAATAAATAAATTTTTGGATGGTGGTATTATGACCATTTATGATAACCCTTGGCCAGGTTTTACACCAGATTTATTAAGCATTGTTTTGGTAACAGCTATACAAGCACATGGTAGTGTATTGATACACCAAAAAATGTTTGAGAGTCGTTTATTTTTTACAGATAAGTTAATAGAAATGGGTGCGCAAATTATTTTGTGCGATCCGCATCGTGCAGTGGTAATAGGTTTAGAGAGAGAAAAGCAACTGCGTGGTATTACAATGACGAGCCCCGATATACGAGCTGGTGTAGCGTTGCTTATTGCCGCATTGAGCGCTACAGGAAAAAGTACCATACAAAATATAGAGCAGATAGATAGGGGTTATGAAAATATTGATGGAAGGTTGAAGGCGTTGGGAGCGGATATTGTGAGGAAGAATTAGCAAATGTGAAAATATGCAAATGTGCAAAAAGGCAATGTGCTAATTAGCTAATGTGCTAAAATGCTAATGGGGTTTATTATAATGTAAACACTATTATTTTGTCTCGCCGAAAATCTTGCAAAAATATTTTTAAAATAAGAGTATTGCAACCCTGTCTAAATACTGAGTACTCAATACTATATACTCTACATACTATCATGAAAAAAATACTCATCATAACAGCTCCTTCAGGCGCAGGTAAAACATCTATCACAAAATATTTGATGGATAAATTTTCGGTGCTTGCATTTTCGGTTTCGGCGGCAACAAGGCAGCCAAGGGGTATGGAAAAAGATGGGGTGGATTATCATTTTATGAGTGCCGATGATTTTAAATATAAAATACAACACAACGAATTTGTGGAGTGGGAAATGGTGTATGAAGGAAAATATTACGGTACATTAAAAAGTGAAATAGACAAAATATGGGCAGCAGGAAAAGTGCCAGTGTTAGATATAGATGTGAAAGGTGCCATACATGTGCAACAACAATTTAACGAAGGCACCCTAAGCCTTTTTATAGAACCGCCATCGGTAGATGAATTGAAAAAAAGGTTACAAAGCCGTGGTACAGAAACGGAAGAATCATTAACTGACAGGGTAAACAAAGCTTCGTACGAGTTGTCTTTTAAAACTTATTTTGATAAAACAGTAGTAAATGCAGATTTATCGGTTGCATGTGCTGAGGCAGAAAAAATAGTTGCTGACTTTTTAAAATCGTAAGATGCTTATCTTTATATTATGGATATAACCGCACTCATAGCCATTTTTGTTTCGCTAACATTAATTGGTTTTTTTGCAGGGGTAGAAATTGCTTTTGTTTCTGCCAATAAATTATCGTTGGAACTTAATAAAAAGCAAGGCACTTATGCAGGAAAAATATGGGGAGATTTTGCCGAGCAACCTGCAAAATTTATTGGTACAACGGTAATAATATTAAATGTGTTACTCGTTATTTTTGGATTGAGTGTTGGAAGATTACAAAACTTAGTGATGCATTTATTAAAACCAATTCTCTCTAAAGTAGCGTTACCATTTATTACATATTCTTTTATTGCTATTGTTATTGTTGCTACAACAATTATCATATTATTAATTCAATTTATTTTTAGAGCATACTTTCGTGTAAGCAGTAATGGTATATTGAATAATAATTTTGTAGCCTATATCACACAGTTTTTTTATTCAATTTTTTCTAATATTTCTGCATTGTTTATAAGCATGGCGGAATGGATATTGCTTTATATTTTTAATGTGAAAGTGAATGATAAAAAAGAAGTGTTTGGTAAAGTAGAGTTAGATAATTATGTGCAACAAAATAAAATGCACAATGAGGATGTTTCATCGGAAGTGAATAAGGAGTTATTTGAAAATGCATTATCGCTTGCAGATGTACGCTTGCGTGAGTGCTTAGTGCCACGCAAAGAAATTGTTGGTATTAGTAAAGAAAGCAGCGTTGAAGAAATAAAAAAATTATTTATAGACACAAGACTAAGCAAATTGGTAGTATTTGATAAAAACATTGATACCATTATTGGATATGTGCATCAATTAGACTTATTTAAAAGCCCAGCAAATATTAACGAAATTATTTTGCCAATACCTACAGTGCCGGAAACAATGACGGCTACCGATTTGATGGCAAAATTTAGCAAAGAAAGAAAAACGATAGCTTGGGTAATAGATGAATTTGGTGGTACAGCTGGTATAGTAACCATGGAGGATTTGCTAGAAGAAATTTTTGGAGATATAAAAGATGAATATGATGATGTAGAAGAATTTGTGGACAAACAACTTTCTAGCAATGAATATATATTTAGCGGAAGGGTAGAGCTTGATTTGATTACAGAAAAATATGGACTTGAGTTTCCTGAAGATGAAACTGCTGAAACCCTCTCTGGCTTTATTGTACAGCACAATGAAGATATACCAAAAGAAAAAGAACAAATCATTATTGGCAACTACGAGTTTAGCATAATGAGTATGAGCGATACCAGAATAGAAACAGTGAAACTAAAAGTATTGCGTAAGTATTAAAACAATTGTACTATTATTTATTATGCATATAGCAGCACATTTTACCCAAAAAAGAGAGTATGAAAGTCCGTTGCTTAAGTTGTTAAAAATTTTACTTATAAAATACCCCGAGCATAAATTTACTTTTTTTGTAGAAACCCCTTTGGAAGACTTGCCAAAAAATTGCACACAAATAATACTTTCTCCAAAACCAAAAAATAATTTCTTATTGTATTTTTGGTATAAATTTAAAGTACATAGTTATTTAAAAATACGCCACCGAATGGTTTTTATAAGTGAATTTGGTTTGTCATGCGAGCAATCACCGATTCCACAATATTTATTTTTTAAAGAAGAAGATTTTTGGCAAGATAGTAATCCTGTTTTTAAAAGTGGATTTGTTTCCGCTTTAGCAAAAGCAAATAAAATTTTTACTACGCAAACATTTTTGGCAAAGTCATTAATTGAAAAACATCAAATACAAAAAGAAAAAGTAGAAATTATTTTTCAAGGGCTAAATGGTAAAATAAAGGAATACAACTTAACAACAATAGAAGAAATAAAAACTGCTTATAGCAATGGTTATGATTATTTTTTATTTGCAGTATCTAATACCTCAAAAGAATATTTGGTACATATTTTAAAATCATTTTCGCAATTAAAGAAAATGCAAAAAACATCTATGAAATTAATTTTACTTTTAGACAATGTTGGAGAAGAAAACTTAATACCAGATTTTAAAAACTATAAATATAAAGATGAAGTTTTTATAGTTACTCAAACGGTAAACAATAGAAGAAATATAGTTTCTGCTTCAAGTGCATTACTTTACTTTTCTATATACACAGAAAATAGTATTGCTTTTGTGGCCGTACAGCAAGCCATTCCAATTATAACGCTAGATAATAAAACAAACAAAAGCCTTTTTGATACTGCAGCTTTATATACAACAGCTGCTGATAAAGCAATTGGCGAAAAAATGCAATTGCTGTATAAAGATGAATCATTAAAAGATAAACTTAAACATGCATCTGTAGAATTGTTACAAAAACATAACATTAACGAAGCAGCGGAACAATTATACAAAGCCATCTATGTAAAATAAACGATAGTACTTTTAATTAAAATTATACAAATGAAATTTGCCACGCCAGTAAAAATAGAAACGATAGCCACTTTAATAAATGCAAAACTTGTTGGTACTAGTAATGCCAATGTTTTAGGTATAAACGAAATTCATAAAGTAGAAGTGGGAGATTTGGTTTTTGTAGATCACCCAAAATATTATGATACATGCTTAAACAGTGCGGCTACATTTATTATTATTAACAAAGAAGTTGAAGTGCCCGCAGGGAAATCGATTTTAATTACAGATGCGCCATTTGATGCGTATTGTAAAATAGTAGAACATTATCGTCCATTTGAAAAAGTAAATGAACTGGTAAATACAAATAAAATTGGAGAAGGCACATATATATATCCTGGAGCATTTGTAGGTAATAATGTAAGCATTGGTAGTAATTGTATTATTTATCCTAATGTAACCATTATGGATAATTGTATCATTGGCAATAATGTTATAATACAGTCTGGTAGTGTAATTGGCAGCGATGCTTTTTATTACAACACAAAAAAGAATAGAGATTTGTGGTATAAAAAAATGCCAAGTTGTGGTAGTGTTGTTATTGAAGATAATGTAGAAATTGGCGCAGGTTGTATGATAGATAGAGGTGTAACGCACGATACACGTATAGGCGCAGGAAGTAAATTAGACAACATGATACATATTGGGCATGATACAGTGCTTGGTAAAAATTGTTTGATGGCAGCACAATCTGCCATTGCAGGAATGACTACGTTAAAAGATGGTGTAACCGTATGGGGTGGTTGTATAATAAATAAAACATTAACGATTGGCGAAAATGCTGTGCTGCTTGCTCGTACAGGTGTAGGTGGAAATTTAGAAGGCAATAAAACATATTGGGGTGCACCAGCACAAGAAGCAAGTATAGAAAAAAGAGAACTGGTTTGGATAAAAAGAATTCCAGCTTTGTGGGATAAGGTGATGAATAAAAAAGAATGACAATTTTATACTTTATAAAAATTTCAAAAATAATAAGTGGCTATTCTCAATACTAAGTAATCAAAACTAAGTACTCAATATTTTATACTTATTTCAATACTTTCCATTTATTTCATAATCGTAAGGTAACATTTCCGATACTTTATCCCATGCCCAATACCCGCTTGTGGTTACATCGTTTTGATCATAAAAATATCCGTTCTGTTCAATAATTATACTTTCTTTTGGCTTAAAACTAAGTATGGATAATTTAAAATCTTTTGACTCAGCAGGATTTTCTGCTAAATAGTTTGTACTTGGTTTTGCACCTAAAAATAAAATTCCCACTTCGGGTTGATTAGGTAAAATTTCTACAGTTTGTGTGCTATCATCTTTTACATAATTTACGGCTGCGTAAATATCTTTTACTTTTATGCCTTCATCTTTGCCATATACTTTTACGATAAATTGCATTTCAAATTCTTGATCGGTTATATTTTTATTGTAAACGCTGCGCATAAAATGTAGCATCGAGCCTTTGTAAGCAACTCTTCGTGTTGCTTGCCATTGCTGCATTTGAGCACTATCTCCTTGCATATTTTCGAATAATGGATAACCACTATAAGTGCTAACTTCAGTTTTATATTCGTGTGTAAATGAATCTAAATCGTATTTTATATTGTACCCCAGCGCATTGTTTTTTATGATAAGCGATTCTGTAGTTGTAATTTTTAATCTGTTTTTTTTCTTAGAGAAAAAGAAATGCAACACTTCAGGATTTTGTATGCTGCATTGTTTACTGTTGGCGGATTTGCCAATAAATTCATTCATAAAAAATTGTCCATACTTTGCAAGCCCATCTTTTACTTCGCTAGAAGAAACAACAGCCACTGCTTCCAATTCTTTTTCTTTCTCTTTAAGTTTGAAGATAATTTTTTCATTGGCATCCGAACTAGTAATTCTCCTGTTTTCTGATTTATAACCAGAAAAACTGATAATTAAATCGTAACCACCATTTGGTAAGGTTAATTTAAAATTACCATCGTTATCTGTTACCGTACCCAAAGTTGTATTTTGCGCAAATACAGATGTAGCAGGCATAGGCAAACCAGAAACTTCATTTGTAACTGTACCAGAAATTGTAAAATTGCTTTGTGTAAATGCAGTTGTAAAAAATAGAACACTATATATTGAAAGCAAAATAAATTTCATAATTAATTTTTGTAAGCCCGAAAATACATTATTGCTTGTTAATATTTTGTTGCAATATTTTACAAGTCTCACTAATAGTTTCTTCCAAATTAGTATATGTAAATTCTGGTAAAAATTTAAACAACTTACTATTGTCAAATTTTACTTCTGCCAATGAGGTGGCAGCCGTTTCTTTTGTAATAAGCGGAGATGCTCTAGTAAATTTACTTTTAATAGCTTCTACACGCCAAGCAATGGCAGCAAGGAGCGGCGTAATTTTTTTTGCAGGTAATTTATTACCAAATGCACGAGCCATCATATTAAAAACAGATTGGTAAGTGGTATTTTCTGCACTTAAAATAAAGCGCTCTGCAGTAATATTACTTTCCATTAATTGTGCCATAATCTTAGCCACATCTTTAACATCTACAAAACCGGAAGAACCAAGCGAGTAGTAAGGAAAACCATCATACACCGATTTAAATAATTTTGAAGAACCTTCATTCCAATTACCTACACCTAATATTATAACCGGATTTACAATTACCGCATTCAATCCTTCTGCCACACCACGCCACACTTCCATTTCTGCTAAATATTTACTGTGGCCATATTTGCTATTGCTTGTTTCTGGCGTCCATTGCATATTTTCATTAATCATTTCTCCCACACGTATGCGGCCAAGCGCCGCCACAGAGCTTACATATACAAGTTTACGCACTCCCGCATTCAAGCATGCGTTCACAACATTGGCAGTGCCTTCTACATTTATTTTGTATAATTTTTTTTCATCTTTAGGCGCAAAAGAAACAATAGCTGCGCAATGATATACTTCTGTAACATCTTGCATAGCATCTTCCAATGCATACACATCTAAAATATCGCATGGTACAGAAATGAGAGAAGAAGAATTTGCAAACTTAAGCGGCGATTTGTTGTAAATGGCTTTTACCGTTTTACCTTGTGCAAGCAATTGCGCAATCAACTCATTGCCTACCAGACCTGCGCCACCAGTTACTAAAATCATAGTTTTGATGAAAATTGATTTAGTAATATTGTTATTTCATCTTTTAAAACTGGGAGATCTTTCATTATTATTTTCCAAATAACATCATTATTTATGTTATCGTAAGAATGAATAATTTTATTACGTAAGTCTATGATAAGGCGTGCGTAGGAAATCTTTATTGTGATATCTAATTTTAAAAGTTTATTGATGGCTTCTCCAATTATTTCTAATTCTCTTTCTACTGCCCTTTGTATTGTTATATTTCCAATATATAATTTATAATCTCGTTTGTGAGCTAAATGAAAATCTATTGAGTTTATGGAGTTATCTATATCAAATAAATATTTTAAAATTTGTATTTCTTTATCCATAAATGAGCCGCTTATTAGCATTTATTGATTTTAACAAATAAGGATTTTTTACATCTTCTTCTCTTACCAAATCTATATCTCTATGCAATAATTCTTTTAGACCATAATAAAGCGTAAACCAATTTTCGCCTTTTTGTATTGGCGATAAATCTTTATTGAAAGAAATCAAAAAGTCAAAATCGCTATTCTTGTTAAAACTTTTAGAAATGGCGGAGCCGAAAGCATAAGCTTGATGCACTTTGTTATTTTTAAACAAAGCAATAATATCTGGCATTTTATTTTTAAGCAATATTTCCATTTCGCTAGTAAAGGTATAAAAAATAAGAATTAAAATAATTTAATAATCGTAAAAACCTTTTCCTGTTTTTTTACCCAAATTTCCTTCTGCCACTTTTTGTGCTTGCATGTGAGATGGTGTAAAACGTGGGTTGTTATTAAATGCATGGTAAATAGATTGCGATACGGCATAGTTTATATCCATGCCAATTAAATCCATTAACTTAAACGGTCCCATTTTAAAACTAGCATTTTCCATGAGTTTATCTATGTTTTCAAAACTAGTATTTGTAGTGCTTGCTAAGTGCATAGCTTCTAAATAAAAATGACGAGCCACACGATTTACAATAAAACCTGGTGCATCTTTACAAACAACGGGTTGCTTTTTTAATTGCAAACAAAGCTGGTAAATGGTTTGTATTGTTGCATCATCTGTTTGTTCACCTGCAACAACCTCTACCAGTTTCATAACATGTGCAGGGTTAAAAAAATGCATACCACAAACCCTTTGTGGGCGCTCAATGTTTTTCTGAATGTGAGTAATAGAAAGAGATGATGTATTGCTTGCTAAAATAGTTTCTTCTGAATTTAGAGCAGCAATGTTTTTGTAAAGCGTTTCTTTTATTTCCAAATTTTCGACAATTGCTTCAATAAATACATCTCCTATACAATTTTTAATATTTGTTGTAAATAAAATACGGTTGTAAATATTTTCTTTTTCTGCGGATGTAATTTTTTCTTTGTTTAATAGAAAATCTAAATTTTTATTAATGGATGATTTTGCATTTTCAATACCTTTTTCATTGGTATCATAAAGCACTACATCAAAATTATTTTGTGCAGCAGATAATGCTATTCCACTTCCCATTGTGCCTGCGCCAGCTACGCAAATCTTTTTTATCATACTGTAAAAATAAAAAACTGCTGTGCTATTTCCTCTTTTATTTTTTAAAGATAGAAAATAGCACAGCAGGTTATATAAAATCCCTATTTTTCTATTGCCCTTTGTCTGCTTCTTTTTTTGCTTCAGCCTTCATTTTTTCATTAGCGGTTATAGAAAACTCAACCCTTCTATTAGCTGCTCTACCTACTACAGTTGCATTGTCTTCTTTTGGTTGCAATTCTCCATACCATTTTACCGTAAGCCTAATTGCTGCCAGTCCATCTCTTTTAAGTTCATCGCCCACTGCATTAGCCCTACGTTGCGATAGCGTATAATTATATGCATTACCACCTACATTATCTGTATGGCCCTCTACTAAAATATTTGTTTCGGGATATTCCGTAAAAATTTTTACCAATTTATCTATTGCCAATTGTGAGTTTGATGTAATGTTGTATTTATTCGTTGCAAAATAAACACCAGATTTTGATCCATCAGGATTGGTTTCATCAAAAGTTACATTAATACCTTCGCCTACTCTTTCTACTTTTGCACCAGGTATTTCTGTTTTTATTTTTTCGGCTTGCTTATCCATATTATGCCCAATAATACCACCGGCTACTCCACCAATTACTGCCCCTAGTACAGCACCCAAGGCCGTATTATTTTTATTGCCAACATTATTTCCTATTACACCTCCTATTACTGCGCCAGCACCAGCTCCAATTGCAACTCCTTTGTCTTGCTTACTTGCACGCCTTGTAGAATCGCAACTTGTAAACAATATCGATATGATTATTGCTTCCAACATTATATTTGAAATTATTCTTTTCATATTATTTTTTTGTAAAATTGTAAATAAAATAAGCGGGCTTACCTTCAAAAGTAATTTCGCTTTTTAATTGCATGGAGGTTTTATCTAACGATACTATGGTAAAACGAAATCCCGCCTTGCCTTCATCAATATCTTTGTAATATTTTGCATCTACTCTTTTATATTGCAATCTAATGGGCACAGCTTTTTCTTCAAAAATAGACCAGCGAATATTTTGTATTTTAGCAACACACTCACCGCCATTTTTTGTTATTTCATATGAACCAAGACTGGTGTTTTGATTAAATTTCCAAGTGCTGTTTTCAAAGCAATTATAATCTGCTTCATCTAAAATTTTTGCTTTTATTTTTCCTGTTATTCCCTCGGTGGTTACGCTTTGTAATAACCATGTACCATTTATGGAACGTTTGTCTGTGCGAGCTTCTTTGGAGCTAGAGCATGCATATATAAACACTATTAGTAGCATGGCACTATATACTAAACTTACTTTCTTCATTTGCTTTATTTTTTGGATATAATTATTTTTTTAATGAATAAAACGCATTCATTAAAATCAAAACTAGCCAATTTTTATGCCTTAAAAGAAAATCAAGTAATTATGTAAGTAATTGAAAAAATTATGAAAGTGTACTTATTGCTATGCAGATTCAAACTGCTTTAAAAACCGCAAATCGTTTTCGCTAAACAAACGTAAATCTTTTATTTGGTAACTTAGCATGGTAATTCTTTCTATACCCATACCAAATGCAAAGCCAGTATATTTATTGCTATCAATACCACAATTGTCCAACACTTTTGGATGCACCATACCACAACCTAAAATTTCTACCCAGCCAGTTTTTTTACAAACATTGCAACCATTGCCATTACATAAAAGGCAACTAATATCCATTTCGGCACTTGGCTCTGTAAACGGAAAGTACGATGGACGAAAACGAACTTTTATTCCGCCGTCGGCGGAACTACCAAACATTTCTGTTACAAAAAAGTAAAGCGTTTGTTTAAGATCGGCAAAGGAAACATTTTCTGCAATGTATAAACCTTCTACTTGGTTAAAAAAACAATGTGCTCTTGCGCTTATGGTTTCGTTTCTAAAAACACGACCAGGGCAAATAATACGTAGCGGCAATTTACCTTTTTGCATTTCTCGTATTTGTACGCTGCTTGTATGTGTGCGTAAAAGCCAGTCAGGGTTTTGAGAAATATAAAACGTATCCTGCATATCTCTTGCAGGATGATTTTCTGGCAAATTAAGTGCAGAAAAATTATGGAAATCATCTTCTACTTCTGGGCCTTCTGCTACCGAAAATCCTAATTTATTAAAAATGCCAACGATTTTATTTTTTACAATACTGATGGGATGGCGAGTGCCAAGCGGTGCAGGCGTGCCTGGCAATGTAAGGTCTAAATCAATTGTTGTTGCAGAATTATTATTTTCAGCAGCACCATTAAAAGAAGCAAATTTTTCTTCTACAAAAACTTTAAACTCGTTTAACAATTGCCCTGCTTCTTTTTTATTTTCGACAGCCACATTTTTCATTTCGCCCATTATGGTTTTTACCAAACCCTTTGTACCAAGGTATTTTATCCTAAAATTTTCAATGCCTTCGGCTATTGTAGGGTTTTCGGCCTTTATCTCAGCTTTATACTTTTCTATGAGATCTTTCAAATTTTCCATAGGGCAAAGATAATGATTTGAAATTTTCTATTAAAAGGCAGTATTTGAATATTTAAAATGCTTTTTAATATACTTTATAAAAGATGAAAAATGGTATATCGATGAAGTGAGTGACACAACGATGATGACCATAGCTGCTTCTTTGTTTGGACAAAAAATGAATTAATAATTTCTTAACACAGCAGATTTTGAAATGGCTTGTTGTTCATCATACATTTACTGTCTAAACCAAATCATACAATGGACGCTGACCCCGAGGGTTATTTTAACTCCTCCATGCTTTTTAAAGCAACAATTCTTACCATCTCTTTTACATCAATTTATTTTTACAGACAAGAAAAATCGTTTTTTACAATGGGTAATACCATTGCAAAAAAAGATACACTTGCCAAAGTAGCCAACACAAAACCCGCTGCTAAAAAGAAAAAGAAAACCATTTATTTAACTTTTGATGATGGTCCTTGTAAAGGAAGTAGAACCGTATTTTCTATTTTAAAACAAGAGCAAATTCCTGCTACACTTTTTATTATTGGTGAACATGTATATGGTAGCAAAGAGCAATTGGCTATTTACGATTCATTAAAAGAAAGTAATTTGATAGAAATAGCAAACCACAGCTATACCCACGCTTTTGAAAATAAGTTTTATAAATTTTATAGCAAGCCCGATAGTGCTACAAAAGATTTTAAACGATGTGCTGATAGTTTGCATTTTACCAGTAATATTATTCGTACACCTGGTAGAAATATTTGGCGTACAGAAAACATAAATAGTACTGATTTGAAAGCGTCTTCTATGGCTGGCGATAGCTTGCAAAGCCACGGTTTTATTGCTGTAGGTTGGGATGTGGAATGGCATTTTAATGATACGCAAAGGTTGGTTGAAAATGATAGCGATATGATTGAAAAAATTGACAGCTCTTTTGCTCGTAATGAAACAAAAACAAAAAACCACCTTGTATTATTATCGCACGACCGTACATTTGCAAAACCGGAAGATTCAGCAAAATTGCATCGTTTTATTGCTGCTTTAAAAGTAAAAGACGAATACGATTTTGAGTTGGTAAGTGATTATCCGGGTTTAACAAAAGATACAATTGCTGGGAAATAAATTATTCGTAATTTTTATTGAAAAATAAATAAAACAACATGGCATTATTTCAATGTAGTAAACCTGCTTCATTAGAGAATAAATTTATCAGCACATTTGTAGAGGATGTAATTGCAACAGATACACACATAATAAAGACGAAGAAAAGAAGTAATTTTTTTAATTGTACTTGCAGCTATAAATTTAATTTTATGCTCGTTTTTATTTTTTTTAATTTTTTAGGCAGTTGCCAATATAAACAAAACGCCAAAAATAATGCTCTACTTGAGGGAGTAATTGTTTACAAATTAAGCATTGAAAATGGAGGCAATGTTAAAATAGATTCAATAAAAATAAAAAACACAATTGAGGTATTAAGAAAAAGGGTATTAAGTTTTTCTGTTGATCCCATTGCTATTTATTATGAAAAATATACAAGTCAGTTTGTGATTAAGACAAAAGAAGCTTTAGAGAATAATGGGAGAGTATTACTTAAACCTTGTAAAATTGAATTTTATGACTGCTACTCTTCATTAGATTTTTACACAATACTAGACTCAAATAAATCCAAAAATGCAATAGCATTGAGAAGGGATTTTAATTTAGCACTAGGTACTGCATCTAATAGTTATAATAATGAAAGCCCTTACTTTATATTAGCCGGATTAAATAATATGGAGGACTTTGATAAAACAAAAAAAGGAATACAAGATTTAAATAGCAATCAATGTTTATTTGCTTTTGAGCAAAAGACTACCGAAACTAAAAATGAACCTATAAAACTGTATACTTTAAAAAACAATACCGATAAGATTGAAGTAAATAAATATGTAAATGAAGCGAAAGTGAATTTTGACCAAAATGGTTTGCCTTCTTTATCGCTTTCTCTTAATGAAGAAGGCAGTACACTGTTTGCAAACCTAACTAGCAAAAATGTGGGTAAGTTTATAGCAATAACAGTAGATGGATTTGTGTTTATGGCACCTAAAGTTTACAGCGAAATTACTGGTGGGAAACTAGAAATTTCTGGGCGTTTCGAATTAAAAGAATTAGAGCGTTTAAAAATATTGATAGAAGCCGGCTACTTACCCTTTGAGTTAAAAATAGTAAGTGAGAATATAGAAAAGTAAAGATTTATCCGCCGCCTTGTGTTCTCTTCAATTCTTCCTCTAACCCCGAAGCCCTATTGCGACTAGCTTTTAGCTGCGTGTTACCAAAACGATACGTAAAGTTTAATTTAAATTGCCTCGATTCTCTTTTAAACTGTCCATCTATTATTTGAGCGCCAAAAACTAAAAAACTTCTATCGTAGTTTGTCCAAAAAATATCTGTGGCAGAAAATTTAATATTGCCTTGTCCTTTTAAAATTAATTTTTGTGCGCCTATATCTATTCCCCATTTTGCTTTTTCTTTTGCAGCGGCATTTACTGTAGGCGAATTATAATTTGCATTTAATTCTACCGTCCAATCGTGTAAGAGTTTAAAACTATTTTGTGCAGTAAGGATAACGGCAGTTGCCTTCGTATTTATTATTCTATTGCCACCACCAAAATCTGCTTTAAAATTTGTAAAAAAAGTATTGGCAGTATAAACACCATTGTACCATTTGTGGCTGTATTGGTAGCTTTCAAACAAACTAAATATATTTTGAGTAGCTATATTTCTTGGGCTAAAAAAACTTTTACTCCGCTCTGTAGTATCAACCAAACGACCAATAAGGTTGGTAATATTGCTAAAGCTCAATTTAGAAACTAATTTATTTTTGTATGCATTTGTTACCGCAAAGTTGTAAGAAAACTGTGGTATCAATTCGGTATTTCCTCTTCTAGATGAGTATTCGTCTATCTTAAATTCAAATGGATTTAAATCTTGATAGTTTGGTCTATCAACCCTGCGACCTGCAGTTATATTCCATGTAGAAATTGGATTTTTTACAAAACTAATTCCTACAGATGGAAATAAATTGATGTAACTACGCTTAAACGTTTGTGGGTTATTAAAATTTACAGCTTCGCTTGCGGTAATGGCGTATGATGCCCCACTAGATTGCGTTTGCTCAGCACGCAAACCTGCTTGCAATTGTATAGTTTTCCAATTGCGGTTATAATTTACATACAACGCATTCACATTTTCTCTGTAATCAAATTGGTTACTTTTGCTAATATCAATTGTTTTTATAGATCTACTTTGTGCATTGTATCTTTTAAAATTATTATTGCTCGTTACATAAGAAAATTTACCGCCAATGCCAATTATACCCTTTGCAAAAGGTTGCTCATAATCTGCTTTAAAAGAATAAATATTTATATTGGCTAAAGAAAGCAAGTTGTAGTTTACTTCATTTAAAACAATCGTTTTGGTTTCATTGTAATAAATGTTTGGTTGATATAAATCTCTTGTAAGTTTAAACGTTCCATAATCTGCATCCACATTTAGTACTTTATTTTTTGCGTTAGCATATTTATAATTGGCATTAAAATTTACATTATTATCATTTCCTGTTTGGTTGGAGTTTGATTCTAATATTTTTACAATTGTATTTGTAGCATTTTCTATTACAACATTATTGCTTGTGCCATTGGGGTTAGAGTTGGTAAGATTTCCTGTAATTAAAAAGCCCCAAGTAGTGGTTTTATTTTGAAAAAAATCTATGCCTGTTTTAAAGCCATGAGTTTTATTTAAAGACCCTCTATCAGCATCTAAGTTAAAGGTAGAGTCGGCAAGCTTTCTATAGGTTTTAAAAAAGATAATATTGTCTAAATAATTGTAATTATAATTTGCAAAAACATTTACATTTTTTGTACGATGGTTAATGTTGAAACCTGCATTGTATTTGCTTTTTACACCAATAGCATAACCCGCTTGTACGCTTCCATTGGTACCTAAACTTTTATTTTTCTTTAATCTTATATTTATAATACCAGCATTACCAGCCGCTTCATATTTTGCGCTTGGGTTTGTAATTAACTCCAATGCATCTATTTGTGAGGATTGTACCGATTTTAAATAATTGGATAAATCTTCTCCAGTAAGTGGGCTAGGTTTTCCGTCAATATAAATTTGCACACCACTCTTACCGCTCATTTGTATGTTGTCGTCTTTATCAACTGCCACACCAGGTGCTTTTCTTATTATTTCTAATGCATCGGAACCAACAGCATTAATAGTTCCTTCCACATTCACCACCATTTTATCAGCCTTTATTTCTAGTATTTGCCTTTTGGCGGTTACAACTACTTCGTTTAAATTATTTTTACTTTTTTGTAAAATAATATTTGGTAATATTTTTGTTTCGTTTTCTTGAATAGAAAATAAAGAGGTTTTAAAATCTACATAACCAATATGTGAAACGGATATTTGAAAGCTATCAACTTTAATATTTTCAAAACTATACTCCCCTTGTTTATTGGTAGCAATTAGTTTTATAATTTTTTTTGTATGAGTATTATTAAGAGAAATTGTACATCCGCCAATTTTTGTTGAATCATCACTTAAAACTATACCCGATATTTTTTGTGCAAAGCCAGTAAAACTACTTAAAACGATAGCAAGTACGGTTAATATTTTCTTGTTCACCCTATTATGTTTTTGATGGGGCGCAAGTTACGGCTATTTTAACGCACAGTTTTGGTTAGTATAATATTTAAAAGTTAAAGTTTTCCATTTACTTGTTTCTTAAAAGTTTATTTTTGTAATTCATTTTACTAAAAGTTACAGCGTGGTTTATAATTTTAATGCAGGGCCATCTATTTTACCTAAAGAAGTTTTTGAAGAAGCAGCTGCCGCTGTGCTAAATTTCAACAATTCGGGGCTTTCTATTTTAGAATATGGGCATCG
>JAYTGY010000371.1:0-13056 GCA_043733065.1 Ferruginibacter sp. | reverse complement strand
AATGTCTCAATACTCAATACTAAAAAAAACAACATGATACATTTTGATTTGCCCAAAGACCAGTCCTCTATCATAAAAGTGATAGGCATCGGCGGTGGAGGAAGCAATGCTGTAAACCACATGTTTGCACAAAACATAGAAGGTGTAAACTTTATTATTTGCAATACCGATGCGCAAGCCATTGCACAAAGTAAAGTGCCCAACAAAATACAGCTTGGTCCACACCTAACGCAAGGGCTTGGTGCAGGTGCAAACCCAAAGGTAGGCAAAGAAGCTACTGAGGAAAGTTTAGAAGAAATAAAACGCATCTTAGAAGTAAATACTAAGATGGCTTTTATAACTGCAGGCATGGGCGGTGGTACAGGTACAGGCGGTGCGCCCATCATTGCAAAAATTTGTAAAGATTTGGGCATACTTACTGTAGGTATTGTAACCACACCATTTGCATACGAAGGCAAAAAAAGAGTAGCGCAAGCAGAAGAAGGAATCATGCTTTTAAAAAACCATGTGGACACTTTATTGGTAATAAGCAACGATAAATTGCGTCATCAATTTGGTAATTTAAAAATGAAAGAAGCTTTTAATAAAGCCGATGATATTTTAGCAACCGCTGCAAAATGTATTACCGATGTAATAAATAGCACAGGACAAATAAATGTCGATTTTGCCGATGTGTGCACCGTAATGAGTAACGGTGGTGTGGCAATTTTAGGAAGCGCAACTGCCGAAGGGGAAAACCGTGCACACGTTGCTGTAGAAAATGCATTGACATCTCCATTGCTAAATGATAACGATATTCGTGGTGCAAAATGGATACTTATCAACATCAACTCTGCAGAAGGCGAACACGAATTTACCATGGATGAAGTAGAGGTAATTCAAAATTATATTTTGTGCCAAGCAGGCGATGATACCGATGTAATTTTAGGATTAGGATACGATGGTTCGTTAGGCGCACAAATAAGTATAACCCTTATTGCCACAGGGTTTGAGCATAAAGATCCATTTCCAAAACAACAAGTAGAGGAAGTAGTAGAAGCACCAAAAGAAGAAAAAGTAGTGATGCATTTAGACATGAATACTACAGCAAATACAACACAAAATACTACCCAACCTACACTACAATTTGAAGATACAAGTGTACAAGCCATGGTAGAAAAAGCAGAGCAAGAAAAGGCTTCAAATGCAATGCTAGCAACAATTTCGGATGAGGCACAAGTAAAACTACCAAGTAAAAATACTGTGGATAAAACGAGCGATGAAAAAATATTTTTTGAAATATCTTCATCTTCAGATCAGGTACCAGTAGTACAATTTGATACAGATTTTATAGCACCATTGCCAAAGCAAGCAGTTATAAAAGAAGTTGTTGAAACACTGGCGCCTATCGCCAACACTAATAAAGAAGCTAGCAATACAAGCCAACTTTCGTCGGGAGGCTTTCTGGTAAAACCAACGCAAATTTACGCAACGGTAATGCCAGAGCAAAACAAATCCACAAAATCGAATGAGGAACCACTACAGTATCAGCCAACCATACAGGCCGACGAACCTGCAATGGAGATGACACTAGTAGTTAAAGAAACCTTAGAAACGGCGGAGGAAAAAGAAGCACTACCGGAACTAACTCAGCCTTTTATAAGCACTACTGTAGAGGAACCTGCGATGCAGGACGAAACAGAAGAACTTAGGCGCCGGGCTACGGAACGAATTGCAAAGTTGAGGAATCTTTCTTTCAACATCAATGCAACCGATCCTAACAATGAGTTTGAAACTGTGCCCGCTTACCTCCGTCGTAATATGGAAATTCATAATCAGATTGCAGATGTAGAAACTTTTTATAGCAATTACACCGTCAAGTCCGACGACAATAATCAAGCAGAAATAAATACCATCAATAATTTTTTAGACGGCAAAAAGCCAGATTAATATTTTTTTTCTGAAACATCAGTTTCAGAAATTGTGTGCGTAGTTTGTGTCAACCCCCCTTCTGTAATGGAGGGGGTTTGTGTTTTAAAAAATTTGAACATTGAACATTGAAAATTGTTTATTGAACATAATATGCAATAGATTGTGAAATAGATGATGCAATATTATTTCTTCTTTCAAAATACCCTTCATTTCAAAATACAGCTTTTATGAAACACTTATAAATATATAGCAACCCAAATAAGAATAAAGTCAGGGTGAGCCTGCATTTGTCGGCAGATAGGCTTATCGAAGTAGATGTGCTTCTTCAAACCCGACAAGCTCAGGCTTACAACTTTTATAATTTAAAGACCCTGTAAATATATTTAAGTTGACGTTTAAATATCAGATTTGTATCTTTAAAGCTATATAAACCCCCACTTATATTAAAATGCTCAAAGAAATCATCATATCTATACAATCTTTTTTTGAAGCGCATCGTTTTATAAAAAAACATCGCTTGTGGAAATGGATTATTGTGCCCGGTATTATTTATTGTATTTTATTTATTGCAGGCATGTATTTGTTTGGAAAAACAAGCACCGAAGCCACTGCATTTATTTTACAAAAATCAGGTTTAAAAGCTTGGCTAGATAGTAAGCACGAAAGCTGGCTAAACTGGTTGGTAATAATGGGGCAATTTTTTATTATCATCATTCTTTTTCTATTTTATTTTTCCTTGTTCAAATTTATATTTCTTATTATTGGCTCGCCCGTGTTTGCCTACCTCAGCGAAAAAACAGAAAGCATTTTATTAGGCAAAGATTTTCCATTTAGTTTTCCTCAATTTTTTAAAGATATTGTACGGGGCATAAGAATTGCATTAAGAAATTTATTGTGGCAAACCGTATATGTACTCAGCATTTTAATTTTATCTTTTATACCAGTTGTAGGTTGGATAGCACCGCTTATTGCATTACTAACCGAGTGTTATTATTTTGGTTTTTCTATGTTGGATTATAGTAGCGAGCGCAACAAACTTTCTACATCTGCAAGTATAGCATTTATTGGCAAACACAAAGGTTTAGCTATTGGCAATGGATTGGTATTTTATGTAATGCATTTGCTACCAATTTTTGGTTGGCTGCTTGCACCATCATACGCCGTAATAGCAGCTACGCTTAGCTTACACAAGGCAAGAGAAAAACAAGTTATTTATTAAATTTATTATGGCTACCATTTACCTCATACCCTGCGTACTTGCAGAAGATGCTTCTGAAACAATTCCAGCTTACGTTATAGAAGCAGTAAAAAAATGCCAAGTAATTTTTGCAGAAAACGAAAGAACAGCAAGGCGTTTTTTAAAAATGATGGATAAAACAATTGTTATTGACGATTTCGAATGGTTTGCCATTCACAAGGCAGAGGCTGAACAACTACAACAATTCACACAAAAAATAAAAGAAGAAAAAAACATTGCCATTATTAGCGAAGCAGGCTGCCCAGGCATTGCAGACCCAGGGCAAATTTTGATTGCTGCAGCGCAAAAATTAAATTGTATCATCAAGCCATTGGTAGGCCCTAGTTCCATTTTATTAGCACTTATGGCAAGCGGCATGAACGGGCAGCAATTTGAATTTGTGGGCTACTTACCTATAGACAATGGCGAAAGAATAAAAAAAATAAAAGAATTAGAATCAGCATCTCAAAAAAACAATAGCACAAAAATATTTATAGAAACACCATACAGAAATAATCCATTAATGGAATCGCTTACAAAAGCTTGTGCAGACAAAACCATGCTATGCGTAGCAGTAAATATTACCTCTTCAAACGAAAATATAAAAACACAAAACATTGCCGAGTGGAAAAAGAAAATGCCGGAGCTTCATAAGCAACCGGCAATATTTTTATTGTTTGCAGGAAATTAAAACTATTGTTCTTCTTGAACAGCATCTACAATATATTCACTATCTCCACGCCAAGGCAATGTGCCTTTCTTTTGTTCGTAATGTAAGCGTACTCTTTTGCCTTCAAACAGCATCATTTTTTTTGCTACGCTATCGCTTGCTACAGAAAAATAAAATTTCTCCGAAGCCAAAGCTACGTTTGCTGTAGATGCCACACTACTTAGCACTAATTCACCTTCATACGTTTTAAATAAATTTCCTTTATGCGATAATTTTTGCAACATGCCCGAACGAGACCCATCACTATAAGTATAATAATATTTCCACCAAAAAATTGTACCCCCTACTAAAAGTAATACTACTAAAAATAATGCTACATATTTACCGCATCCTGCTTTTTTCTTAACAACTGTTGCAGTTGTTTCTTTGCTTGTTTCTTTTATTGGGTTTTGTTCTGCCATATTTTATTTATTGAATAGTTTAAAAATACTAATTATGATTGACTTAAAAGTAATCTTACATCTAAAATCATATGTCTAAAATCTAAAGCCCATACTCACTCACCATCCACACCAGCGCCGCCATATTCACGGTACCCAAATCCAATTCTCTTTTACTTACACTTTCAAACACATCTGTTTCTGCATGGTGCAAATCAAAATACCGTTGGCTATCGGGCAATAATTCTGCTAAGCCTGCACCCACTTTATCTAATGGTTCAATATCGGAGCCGCTGCCAGTTTCGGTAAAATCATACACCCCATAATTAGTAAACAATACCGCCCACGATCTTATTTTTGTTTTTCTAACTTCACTCATATCCATCGTAAATCCTCTTGGTGTAAAACCACCAGCATCGCTTTCCAGTGCAAATATATGGTTCTCTTTTTTATTTTTTGCTTCCGCAAAATAAGCCTTAGCCCCACCGCCACCATTTTCTTCATTCATAAACATTACAGCACGTATTGTTCGTTTTGGTTTTATGCCTGCTTGTTTCAACCCTCTTATCACTTCTATACTTTGTACAATTCCCGTTCCATCATCTTGTGCACCTTCTGCCAAATCCCAACTATCCAAATGTCCACCAACAGTTATTATTTCATCAGGAAATTCTGTACCCTTCATTTCGCCAATTACATTAAAAGAGCCAACAGGGTCAAGCATTTTGCAATTATTTTTAAACCCTCCGTTTACTTTTTTCCCCGATTGTATCAATTTGCTAATTGCATTTGCATCGTTTGTACTAATAGCAACGGCTGGTATTTTAGGAAAAGAATCGTTGTACCAAGTAGCGCCAGTATGTGGATGATCGTCTGCATTGCTTGCTAGTGACCGCACTAATACACCTATGGCTCCATACTTTGCAGCTTGTGTAGGTCCGCTTCTACGCCCTATTCCCGCTTCTCCATATGCTCGAAAAGTTCTGAGGTAAGTTGGATTCATGTCAATATTAAAAAATACTATTTTGCCTTTTACTGCAGTACCAAGTATATGTAAATCATTCATCGTTTTCACTTCCACTATTTCTGCATTCAACATTTTTCCATTACTGCCTTCGGTATTACCAATAGATGTAAGATGCAATGGATATTTTTTCCCATCTACCATAAAAGATCCTTCTTCTTTTGCACCACGTACCCAATGAGGCACCATGCATGGTTGCAGGTAAACAGTATCTGCGCCTGCATCCATCAACATTTTTTTTGTTGCATAAACAGCCTTTGTTGCGTTTTCACTACCGCTTAATCTTGGTCCAATTTTTTTACATAAAAAACGTAAATTTTCATACGCCGTACTATTTATCATTACTTGGTCGGCTATTTTTTTTATGGACGTACTATCTTCCACAAAAGTTTTATGCTGGGCAAAAGAAAAGAATGCACAGCTAAGTAATATAAATAAAAAAGAATATTTTTTCATACAATAAAATTAATTCTTACAAACTTAAACATTTACTACAAAAACTGGACAATTAAAACGAACTCGATTTTTAATCATTAAATTGCATCTCATTATAAGCCATAAGCATTTTAATATATGAACATAGCAATTGTTTGTTATCCCACATTTGGCGGTAGCGGTGTATTAGCCACCGAACTTGGAATAGCGCTTGCCAACAAAGGTCACAATATTCATTTTATTACATACCAACAACCAGTAAGGCTTGGTGGTTTTCATGCCAATATATTTTATCACGAAGTGCGAGTGCCTACTTATCCTTTGTTCGATTTCCCACCTTACGAAACTGCATTGGCTAGTACAATGGTAGATGTTGTAAACAATCATCAGGTAGATTTATTGCATGTGCATTACGCCATCCCACATGCATCAGCAGCATATATGGCTAAACAAATACTTGCCAAGCAAGGAAAAAAAATACCTGTTATCACAACCTTGCACGGTACTGATATTACACTTATAGGTAGAGATAAAACATACAGCCCAGTAGTAACTTTTTCAATGGAAGAAAGTGATATACTTACCGCTGTTTCCGAAAACTTAAAAGCAGAAACCTATCGCAATTTTGATATTGATAAACCCATAGAAGTAATTTACAATTTTGTAGATGTAAAACGTTTTCATAAAAAACCCATTACTGCTTTCAAAAAATTAATAGCTCCAAATGGCGAAAGAATAATTGTACACGCATCTAATTTTAGAAAAGTAAAACGTGTAGGCGATGTTATAAAAACATTTCAATTAATAGCTAAAGAAATTCCTGCAAAATTAATTCTTATCGGCGATGGTCCTGAAAGGCCAGAGCTTGAAGCCACCACTAGAGAATTTGTAAATAAAGACGATATAAAATTTTTGGGCAAGCAAGAGCAAATGGAAGACTTACTTCCCATTGCTGATTTATTTTTATTGCCAAGCGAATATGAAAGCTTTGGGCTTGCAGCATTAGAAGCCATGGCAGCAGAAGTACCAGTAATTTCTACCAATGCAGGAGGCTTGCCCGAAATAATTATCGATGGAGATTGCGGCTACATGAGTAATATAGGCGATGTGGAAGACATGGCTAAAAATGCACTTAAAATATTGAAAGACGAAAATGTATATCAAATATTTAAAGCGAATGCTTTAAAACAAGCACAACGTTTTGGTATAGAAAATATAGTGCCTCAATATGAAGCACTATATAAAAAAGTTGTATAAGATTTTTTTATCTGCTACGCAACCATTTTTCAGGATTAAGTTCTGTGTATTCTCTAGCACACTGAAAATCTACGGCACCAATTCCATCAAAATTTGATGCAACTTTTCCTATCGTTTGATGTGCTTTTACTTCCTGATCTTTTTTTACCGTTACACTATTGATGTTGCTATATGATGTGTAGTAATTACCGTGCTTAATGGTAACCAAATATTTTCCATCATCTATTTCTACAATCAGAATTACGATTCCATCAAATACAGATTTCACTTGTGTACCAATAGAAGCAGAAATGGTAACTGCACTATTATTAAGCGTAGCCCCACTTGGTAAGCTAATAGGGCCATAATGATTTAATACTCCGCCATTATCAACAGGCCAAGGTAAGTTTCCTTTATTCCTTTCAAAACTACTATTTAATTCTACACTTACCGAATTCAAATCTCTGCTTTCTGGTGCTTCTTTGGGAGCTTTTGGTGCTTTGGGTTCTTTTGCTATTGATTTAGCTGTGCTAGTTTCTGTTGTTTTGCTAGTTGTAGGGTTTGCTTTTGTATTTTTTGCTTCTTCAGCTTTTCTTATTTTTTCCGCTACTGCTGCTGCTGCTGCCAATTCCTTTCTTTTCTTTTCTGCAGCTTTTTCTGCTGCTAATCTTCTTTCTTTTTCTTCTTTTATGGCTTTTGCAATAGCAGCTTTTATTTCCCCATTCACTTTGGCTACTCGTTTCTGATTTGCAGCTATGCTTGCGTTCAATTCGCTTCCTTTTCTTTTTAACTGTTCTGCTATCTTTGCTTGCACAGCTTTTTGTTCTTCAATTTTTTTTAATTCTTCTGCTTGCACATCTAAGGCTACGTTTTTATGCTGCTTCGATACACCTAAGTCTTCCAACTTATTTCTTCTCAACTCTTGTGTACGTATTATATTTTGCCCTTGCATTTCCCTGTATGTACGATAACTTTTTAAGTAGGCAATTCTTTTTATGGCATCATTAAAATTATCTGCCGAAAAAATAAAATTCAAAAATTCATAATTCCCTCTATTTTTATAAGCATATACCATACTTTTTGCATACTCCTGCTTTAATGTATCTAACAGTTTATCGAATTTATTTAAATCTCTTTGAAGCCCATAAATATTATTATCTAAAATATTTAAATCTTTGGAAATATTGTTCATTACCTTTTCTTGCAAGTTGGCTTTGTTGTTATAAATACTAATAGTAGTAAGGGTTTGTTTTGTTTCAGCTTTTACATTGCCAAGTAATTTTTGTGCATCTTCTATTTCATTCTTCAATTGCTGACGCTGCTTTTCAAGCTCTGCTCTTGTTTGAGCAAATGCTGTTATAGAGGTAAAGTAAAAAATGGCGAATGAAAAAATTACTCTCATCATAGTCTTATGGTTAGTATTACAAAATGGCAATGAATATCTCATTGCATATTTATGTTGTTAGCAAACGAGCATTAAAAATAACGATTAATTCTTTTTATAGTTTTTAGGAACACTAAAAGAAACCGATAATTCTTTGTTAAACTCGTATTGTTTGAAATTCATTCTAAGGTCTAATTTGTTTTTTTCAGTAGCTATTATTTCTCTGTAGGTAGAAAAAGGGAAGCCATTTGTATTGTTATAATTATCAAATGTAAAATCTGCTGTACGATTTTGAGTAACGTCTATATCGTCCAATTTGCAATGCAGCAATAAATTATCTGCTGTAGATATGGTAATTAAATTTTTAAAAGATGAACCCAAAGACGATACCAATAAAAATTTCTCAAACTTTCTTACCGAGATATTTTTTTCGTTAAAAAAAATAGGGTTCCCTACCAGTAAATCTTGTACTGTATAATAATCAAAAGGTATTTCTGTGATCTCTTGCAAATAATCTATGGATCTATAATGTACTTCACGCTCAAGTTTATCTACCAATATTACACTGTCTTTTGTTATTAAAACCCTAAACACTTCTACATTTAAAAAACTAGCCAAAATAGAAATCCAGATTGCACTATCTTTTATCATACGCACATTGGCTATCAAGTCGGGTTTTTTTCCTTTACTAGTTTCTATATCTAATTTTATTTTAGCAGAAAATGTTTTAAAATCTATTCTGCTTTTTTGCAAATTCGTTTTTGTTGTATTTACAAGTAACAAAGAATCTGTGGCTGATTTTATTTGCACTATTTTAGTAGAATCTCTCGGCGCTATTGCTTTACTAATAGCTCTGCCAGATTTACATTGAGTAAAGGAAAATACTGTAGCAATTAAAAATAAATAAATAAATATTTTCATAAAAATGTTTATACACCTGTATGGCCAAAACCACCAGCTGCTCTTTCTGTTTCTGTTAAAGTGTCCACCAAAACCAAACTAGCTTTTTCAACTTTTGCTACAATCAATTGTGCTATTCTATCGCTATTATTTATAGACTGAGCTTCGTTGCTTAAGTTTATTAATAAAACCTTCAATTCTCCTCTGTAATCGCTATCAATAGTGCCAGGAGTATTAAGGCATGTAATTCCATTTTTAAAAGCTAGCCCGCTTCTTGGTCTTATTTGCACTTCGTAACCTTCTGGTATTTCCATAAAAATGCCGGTTGGTATTAGCATACGTTGCAATGGGGCAAGGGTAATTGTATCACTTATACTTGCTCGAATATCCATACCAGCTGCGCCTTGCGTAGCATAATGTGGCAGTTCATTGCCCGATGTATTTACGATTTTAATTTTTACATTCATTATATACAATTATGTTTTTTGCAATAATACGGTAGCGTTGGCAAACAATCCTTCTTCTCTGCCAGCAAATCCCATTTTTTCTGTTGTAGTTGCTTTTATAGAAATATCATTTTCGCTTATTTCTAAAATTGCTGCAATTACTTTTTGCATTTCGTTTGCATAAGGCATCACTTTCGGTTTTTCTAAACAAAGATTACTATCAATATTTACAACATGGTACCCATTTTCTTTTATGAGTAAATATGTTTTCGCTAGCAATATTTTGCTATCAATATTTTTTAGTGCTGCATTGGTATCAGGAAAATGTTTTCCTATATCTCCTAAACACAAAGCTCCAAGCAAGGCATCACAAATAGCGTGCAATAATACATCAGCATCGCTATGTCCTAATGCTCCTTTATGATGTGGGATTTTCACACCACCTATCCAAAGGTCTCTGCCTTCTACCAATTGATGAAAATCTATTCCTGATCCTATTCTAAAAGACATATCTATTATTTGTAGCAAAGATGCACAAATCATTTTGTAAAAAAAAAGCGTTCCATTTTATTGGAACGCTTTTTAATAAAATATTTCTACTAAATTATTTTTTATCTAAATCAAACATCAAACTGAAACGAATCGTATTTGATAATGGATTACGGCTAATACCTGCACCAGATGGAAAGATATAAGCAAGATTTAAGCCCAAAGAACTATACTTTAAACCTGCGCCTACTGTAAAATAACGACGATCTCCTTTAAATTTATTTTCTAGGAAATAACCTGCTCTAAAAGCAAATTGATCTTTGTACCAATACTCAGCACCAATAGAAGCGCTCAATTCTTTAATTTTTTCAGAACCTCCGCCTGGTGCACTAAATAAACCTTTACCCCAGCTACTTACTACACTAGTTTTGCGATAATCTGCTGCTGCAGCAGAGTCACCGCCTGGTGTAGGAACCATTAGTTTGTTTACATCTAATGCAAAGGTAATTTTGCTATCAGCATCAAATACTTTTGTATAAGCACCACCCAAACCAAGGTTAGCTGGTATGAAATCTTTTTGAAGATTATCATCCGTATAAGAAATTTTACCACCAAGGTTGCTTAAAGTTACACCATAGTTAAACCCTTCGCCATTTTCTTTAGCACCATTATGATAAAAATGTAAATCTGCTGCTACTGTACTTCCTTTTTTGTAGTTTACACCATTGTAATTTCCTACAGCAAGGTTTGAACTAATATAGCGAAGACCAATTCCTAATCCAGTTTTAGCACCCAATTTTCTTGAGTAACCACCTTCTATAGCAAATTCACGAGGACGATTGCTACCATTTGGTGTACCGTCGTCTTTTGTAAATTGAATATCGCCAAGGCTGAAATATCTCAATCCTAAAGAAAGAGCTTGGGTTTCATCTAATTTGTAAAATCCTGCAATCGAAGCAAGATATACATCTTTCAAATTAAGGTCGCTCAACCATGGAGTATATGTAACACCTACAGATGCTTGCTTGGCAGCAAATGGCGTTTTACCTAAATTCCAAAAATTAGAATAAGCGTCAGCTGAAGTAGCGATACCAGCTTCACCCATACCTGTAGCACGAGCATCAGGAGTAATTCTTAACATAGGTACTGCAGTAGTTACTACATTGGTAGTTTGTCCTATATTTTGTGCGTTTGTAATTGTCGTTGTACCGCCTATCAACATTGCTAAGGCAGCTAGTTTCAAAATTGCTTGTTTCATGCTTTTTTTTTGTCTGGTTAGGTAGACTTCCCTCTATAAGCGTTTAGTTTTAATTGTTCAAGAACAGCTTTTATATTTTAAGTTGTCCCATTTAAAGATGCAATTTATAAATTCTTGTTAAATAAAAACAAAATTATTTATCAAATATATAATTTTTATTTTTTTTAAACCAAATTTTTATTCATTTTTTAATAATAATTTTAATAGAAATGTTTGCATTTTCAGCCATTTGAAGTAAAAGCATTTTCAATATGACAGATATACATACAAAAACGTTGCACTTAAGAAAAAATTGTTTCAGCAAATAAAATGCTAAAGATTTATTAACTCATAAATCTTTAATCAAAAATATTTATATTCGCAGCTCGAATTATTATTGTTTTAGGCAATAATAGATTTCTTTTTTCGTTCAATACACTGTAAAAGACAGCAAATTATGTTAAAAACATTCTCAAGCAGAAATTTGATATTGGCAGCAGTAGCAGCTTTATCATTAAGTGCATGTAGTAAAAATGGAGGCAGCAGCAGTAAAGGCAAGTCGAGTATGACTGGCTGGAACTATGGCGACAAAAAAATGGGCAACTTTAATGTTGCTAAAGTAAAATACCCTAAAGCTGGCCCTGGTCTTGTATTTGTACAAGGTGGTTCGTTTGTAATGGGCGCCAAAGATGAAGATGTAATGGGTGATTGGAACAATGTTCCTCGTCGAGTAACTGTACCTTCTTTCTTTATAGATGAAACAGAAGTAGCTAATGTACACTACCGTGAATACATTTATTGGTTAGACAATACATTTGCTGGCGATACCAATATAGTACCAAAAGCTTTGCCAGACACTTTGGTTTGGAGAGAAGAGCTTGCCTATAATGAGCCATACGTAGAATACTACTTTAGGTTTCCATCTTACAATTATTACCCAGTAGTTGGTGTATCTTGGCAGCAAGCACACGATTTTTGTATTTGGAGAACAGATAGGGTGAATGAACTTAAATTGATGCAAAAAGGCTTTTTAGATAAAACAGCCATTACTAAAGAAATGGGTGGTAGCGCTGGTGCTAATGGTACTTTTAATACTGAAGCATACCTTACTAACCCCGAGTTGGTAGAAATGAAAAAGGGTAAACCTAAAAATTCTGGTTTAAAAGACATAAAAGGCAAACCACGTAGTACTGTAAAAATGGAAGATGGTATTCTTAATATGGGGTATCGTTTACCAACCGAAGCAGAGTGGGAATATGCAGCTTATGGCTTGCTAGATCAAAATCCAAAAATACGTAAGAAAGAAAAAGAAACTGGAGAAGAAAATCGTAATAACCAACAAGTTTACTCTTGGTCTAAAAACCCAAATGGCTTACGTGATAACCGTAGAGGTAGCTGGCAAGGCAAATTTTTGGCAAACTTTAAAAGAGGAAACGGAGATAACATGGGTATTGCAGGTGGTTTAAATGATCGTGCTGCTATTACTGGTAATGTAAAATCTTTTTATCCAAATTCGTTTGGCTTATATAATATGAGTGGTAATGTGAGTGAGTGGGTTGGTGACGTGTATAGAGCACAAACTTCTATTGACGGGCAAGATTTTAATACTTTCCGTGGTAATAAATTTACAAAACTATTCAAAAATGC
>JAYTGY010000370.1:0-7301 GCA_043733065.1 Ferruginibacter sp. | reverse complement strand
TTATACGTGATGCGATACACTAGCATTATCCCATACTTTTCCACTTTCGGTTTTTAAAGTACGAGCAGGATATTTATCTATAACCACATAATCGTGTGTAGCCATAACTATTGTTGTACCAAAATCCTTACTGATGTGAAACAACAATTTCATTACTTCATCACTTGTTTCAGGGTCAAGGTTTCCTGTTGGCTCATCTGCCAAAATTAGTTTTGGCGAATTAAGCAATGCCCTTGCTATATCTACTCTTTGCTGCTCACCACCACTCAATTCGAAAGGCATTTTAAAACCCTTTGTTTCCAAATTTACTTTACAAAGCACATCATCAATTTTATCGTTCATCAATTTTTCATCTTTCCAACCAGTAGCTTTCAACACAAATTTTAAATTGTCATTTACATTTCTATCTGTAAGCAATTGAAAATCTTGAAAAACTACGCCCAGGTTTCTACGCAAATAAGGAATGGTTTTCCAAGTAAGCTCTCTAAGATTATGACCTACTACATAGCCTTGGCCTTCTGTTAAGTGCAAATCGCCGTACAACGTTTTTAGCAAACTACTCTTACCAGTACCAGTTTTACCTACGAGATATACAAATTCGCCTTTATCTACAGAAATGTTTACATCGCTAAGAATAAGGGTTTCGCTTTGGTAAATGTTTACGTTGGTAAGTTCTATTATTGATTGAGACATGCTGTATTGTTTAATTAGCCCCCTAAATCCCCCGCAAGGGGACTTGGAACCCTTTGATTATTTAAATTTAATTTTTCTCTTCAAATATTTTTATTCGATTCGTTGAAGCAAATATAAATAAATGCTTGGCTGTGGTGAAATGTTTTTTGAGCGGGAGTTGTTAAAAAATGTGTATAACTATTTTTATAGTTTTAAAACTAATTTTATAGTTTTACTTTATCAAATTAAAATTATGATAAAACAACTCACCAAAGCAGAAGAACAAATAATGCATGAGCTTTGGAAATTAGACAAAGCATTTTTAAGAGAAATAATAGATGCATTGCCCGAACCAAAGCCACACAACAATACGGTAGCAACGGTTATTAAAATTTTAGTAGAAAAAGAATTTGTTGGCATAAAAATATTTGGTCGTATGCATCAATACTATGCGTTAGTAACAAAAGAAGCATATAGCAAAGCCACTATGAAAACTTTTGTAAAAGGATATTTTGAAGGAAGTTTTACCGATGCGGTTTCGTTTATGGTAAAAGAAAATAATTTAAGTATTACCGATTTGGAATTGCTGCTCAAAGAATTAAAAAGGAAATAGTAGAGCTACGAATGCACGAATAAAAAATTAAGAAAAAAGTATTCGAAAATAAAGGAATCAAAATAATCACAGGCTTCGAAAGTCCCCTTGCGGGGGATTTAGGGGGCTACTAAACAATTTAATATGCTACCATTCGCTTATTACCTACTAAAAATTACCATTTGCTCTGCAGTGCTTTTTGGATACTATTGGTTAGCACTTCGCAATAAAGTTTTTCATGGGTACAATCGGTTTTATTTGCTAGCCATAGTTGGGCTTTCGCTTACGCTCCCACTCTGCCGTATAAATATTTTTCAAGAAAAACAAGCACTACAAACAAGTGTAATAAAAATGCTCCAAGCAGTTACTGCAAGCGATGAATACATAGATGAAATAGTAATAGCTGCACCACAAAAATCGAATTTTTCGCTTGTCGAAATATTGCCGTTGCTTTATATGCTTGTGAGTATTATTTTATATGCAAAGCTTATTCAAATGTTGCTTTCCATTTTTGTGTTGTGGAAAAAGAGCGTGCCAATAAAAATAGAACAAATACATTTTATAAATACCGATGCCGCAAAGGGAACTCCGTTTTCCTTTTTCAAATATATTTTTTGGAACCAACAAATAGACATGCACAGCCCAGCAGGCAATCGCATATTTAAGCATGAGCTTGCGCATATACAAGAGCACCATAGCAGGGATAAAATGTTTATAAACCTTGTGCTCATTGTATTTTGGAGCAATCCAATTTTTTGGCTTATACGACGAGAGCTAAGTTTGATACACGAATTTATTGCAGACAAACGTGCAGTAGAAGATGGCGATACAACTGCATTTGCATCTATGATTTTAGCGGCAACTTATCCGCAACATCAAAATATGATTACAAATAATTTTTTCTATTCACCCATAAAAAGAAGATTGATGATGCTTACAAAAAATAAAAATCTGAAAGTAAATTATATAAGCCGCTTGTTTGTATTGCCTCTATTGGTAATTGTATTTACTGCTTTTACAATAAAAGCTAAAGAATATAAAGAGAAGTCAAATCATAATACTATAACAGTTGCTGCTTTGAATAATAGCATGAGTAATTCATTGCAAAAAGTTGCTTCAACAACACAATTAGAAGATGCCAGTAACGATAAAAAAGAAAACATTGCACAAAATATCTTAACAGACAAACAAATAATAGTTGTAATTGATGCAGGGCATGGAGGAACAGACCCTGGATCAACCAATAAAGATGGATTAACCGAAAAAGATTTAGCATTACAACTGGTAAAAAAAATAAAAGAAACCAATAAAAATGAAAATATAAAAATAATACTGACAAGAGAAAACGATTCGTATGCAACACCACAAGCAAAAGCTGATTTTGCGAAAGCACACTATGCCGATATTTTTATTACTGTACATCTTGATAATACTCCAATAAAAGAATGGAACACCGTTTCTGGTTTAAAAGTATATGTATCAAAAGAAGGGACTCCAAATGCGGAGAAAAGTAAACTATTGGCATCTGCTGTTATCGGTTCTTTTAAAAATAATTATGGTTTAGAAGTAGATGCAAATCCACAACAAAGGCAAGTAGGAATATGGGTTTTGCAAGCAAATGATTTTCCATCAATAATGATAGAAGCAGGATACCTAACCAATGATAAAGATGCTGCTTATCTTATTTCAAAAAAAGGCCAAGAAACATTTGCTAATAATGTGGTGGATGCTATTAATAATTTTGCTGCTTCGAGCTATTTTACTTCATCTAATACAAATTTAAATAGTGATGAATATAGGGAGAAAGTAAAAGCAAATCTTAGTGATAGCGAAACAGATGATAATTCTCAAGACCATACTAGTGCTGACTCAAAAGCAGTTAATCTTTTGCAAGAAGTATTTAAAGATTCGAATGAAATAGTTTTTTTATTGTATGGCAAAAGAATAGATAGGAAATTAGGTTGGCAAATACTTAAAAATGACACGAATAATATCTCACTTTATCCGCCGGAAAATGCTTTTAAAAAATTTGGTATAAAAACGAAGAATGGCTTAGCAGATATAACTAAGAGATATGCAAAAGAAATTCAACTTGCCCCCGTTTTTAGAATCGGTGATCTAACCTTAGAAAGAATTAAAGTAGATGACTTTAAAAAACAGAAATTTGCTACTGTAACAGATGGTTTCGAATTTGTTTCTTGTAATGTTTATTTTGGAGGAACAGGTTTTCCAAAAGCAGAGGCAACAAAATTGAATGGAAATGATTTTACACAGATAAATTCATTTTTAGAAAAATGTGCTGCGGGCACAAGCATTGCTTTTACAAATATTAAAGTAAAAAACAAAGATGGGGTAAGAATGGTTGATGAAAAAGCATACACACTTTATTAAACATTAACTAAATCATTTGTAATAAAACCAAATAAAATCCGTTTCTTTATTTTACAAAAAATTATCAAATCACAAAAACACCCTATGTTAAAATCTCTTTTTCTTTTAAGTACATGCTTTTTATTACATACAACTCAATCTCAAGCACAAACAAACACTGTACTTCCCGTAAAATTAACTACTACTTCTGTTTTTAAAACCCCTGCTGGTACAGCAGCACAAAGCAATGGCTTAAAATGTGGCAATATTGTTGTTACTATAGATACTACCATTCGTGTAAACCCAAAATACGCATACTTAAGCGTAGAATTTACCAATCTAACAGGTACTGTGCAGGCAGAATTGCTAGAAGGCAACAATGTTTTTTGGGTTTTTGATAAGGCAGGTAAAGAAATCATCATCAAAGAAAAATTTCTTAAAAAGATAAGTGCGGCTATGGGCGAAAACACATCTAACATGCTTATAAAAATTCCGTTTCGTTTAAAGACAGATAAAAATATTTATACCATTCATTATCGTTGGGAAAATAAAGATAAAAGAAAGAATTTGGATTTGTTGACGACGAAATAATTTTAAAGCTGTTTGCAATATGTGTCAGACACCTCAGTTAGAATCTTTGTAAATATAAATCTTCAATCCGTCCTGAGATAAAATCTCAGGACAACCCTCGAAAAGAGCAAAAAGAGTTTACGCAGAGATTAGTATTTAATCTCTGCGTTTTTTATTCTTACAACCAATTCCTTTTTATCACTTGCCTCTACCCTTCCAATAATTTGTGCAGCTATTCCAAAACCATTTGCTGCGTCTATCATAGTTTGAGCATCTGCTGCACAGCAATAAATTTCAAGTCTGCAACCCATGTTAAATACCTCATACATTTCTTTCAAACTACTGCCGCTGCTTTTTTCTATGATGTTAAAAATTTCGGGTGCATCAAACAAATTGTCTTTTATAATTTTGAAATTGCCAGGCAAATATTTCAAACATTTTGTTTGTCCGCCACCGCTACAATGTATAAGCCCATGTATTTTATCAAAATGGTTTTGCAGCAAATCTTTTAGCAAAGGCGCATACGTACGTGTAGGGCTCAGCAATAATTTTCCAATGGTTGTTTTTTCACCATCGTTTCTCAGCACTTCATCCTTTAATTTATTTATGCCAATATACACTACATCATCACTCAAATTATTATCAAAACTTTCTTTAAACGTTTCTGCATAAAATTTATTAAGCACATCATGCCTTGCACTCGTAAGCCCATTACTGCCCAAGCCGCTATTATATTCGGTTTCATAATTGGCTTGCCCAAAAGAAGCAAGGCCTACAATTACATCGCCAGCTTCTATCTTATCGTTGGTAATCAATTTATCTTTTGGCCAACGGCTCGTCATGGTGCCGTTCACTGCTGCGGTTCTTACCACATCACCCACATCTGCTGTTTCGCCACCTAGGTAATGTATGTGTACGCCATGCGTAGCAAGCATATCAAACACATCTTGCGTGCCGCTAATAATTTGTTGCAGCACTTCGCCGGTTATTAAATGTTTGTTTCTATCAATGGTAGAGTTAAACACAATATTTTCGTGTATGCCCACACAAAGCAAATCATCCAAATTCATTACCACCGCATCTTGAGCTATACCTTTCCAAACAGATATATCACCAGTCTCTTTCCAATATAAATAAGCCAAAATGCTTTTTGTACCAGCACCATCGGCATGCATTACGTTTACAAAAGCATCATCGCCACCCAAATAATCTGGATAAATTTTACAAAAAGCATTGGCAAAAAGCCCTTGGTCTAGGTGTTGAACTGCTGCGTGCACTTCTTCTTTTTGTGCAGAAACCCCACGTTTTGCGTATAGAGACATGTTTAAAAGGTTGAAAAGCCCCCTAAATCCCCCGCAGGTGGACTTTAGAAGCCTGTGAATTTTTTGATTCTTTTATTTTTCTAATGTTTATTTTTTTCTCTTTTTAAAAATTATTAAATACAATTTAATCATTTTAACCTAGAATAATTTTTGCAAAAATAAATGTTCCCCAACCGATATGCAATAAAGTTTTCTCAACTACTTTTGCACGGCAAATATGAAAGTGTATAGAGATATAAATTCGTTGCCAGTTTTTACCAATGCAGTTATTACAACTGGTAGTTTCGATGGCGTTCATACTGGTCATGTTCAAATTATAGAACAGCTCCTAAAAGAAGCCGAAAAAATAAACGGAACTCCCGTGCTTATTACCTTTTACCCACACCCCAAGCAAGTGGTGCAAATGAAGGAGAATGCCTTGTACATACTCAACACACCAGAAGAAAAATATGAATTGTTGCAATTAAAAGGCATAGAAAACATTGTAGTGGTACCTTTCGATAAAGATTTTTCTCAATTATCTGCACAAGAATATATTGCCAATTTTTTGGTAGCAAAATTTCATCCATCCATTATTGTGGTGGGTTACGACCATCGATTTGGCAATAATAGAGAAGGCAATTTCCATTTATTAAAAAGCAAAGAAGCCCAATACAATTTTGAAGTAAAAGAAATACCCGAGCATGTGCTCAAAAATATAACCATAAGCTCCACCAAAATACGAGCCGCCATGCTCGAAGGCGATATTGAAAAAGCCGCATCTTACTTGGGCTATCATTATTATTTTAGTGGCACCGTTATACAAGGCAATAAACTTGGCCGCACAATAGGCTACCCCACCGCCAATTTACAAATACAAGACGAACACAAACTCGTACCAGCCAATGGCGTGTATGCGGTAGATGTGCAACTCGGCAACCAACAGCTAAAAGGCATGATGAACATTGGCATACGCCCAACAGTGGATGGTACAAAGCGAGTAATAGAAGTAAATATTTTTGATTTTGATAAAGATATTTATGGGCAAACGCTTAAAATAACCCTAAAGAAAAACCTCCGCTTAGAAGTAAAATTTGCAGGCTTGGAAGAGTTGAAAGTTCAATTGGCAAAAGATAAGGAGCATGCAATGCTGGTGAATAGGTAGTGATTTTTAAATTATTCTTACACTAAAAAATCATTGAAATTTATTTAAGGTTGTATTCAATCAATAAACTTTATCTAATTCATAAAGTTTTATGAATTGCCCTGTGCTTTAGCACAGGGATAAAATGAAATTAAAATGGGGCTTTAGCCCCGATGTTATTGCTGTTGGGGCTAAAGCCCCTTTTATGGATCCATGCATCACCGACCTAAAGGTCGGTGCAATTCATAAACATTTCATAGTTTAAAATTTCTTTACAAAAGAAGTTTATTTTATTTATTTTATTTATTTTATTTGGGGCTGTGTGCATAAAACATAATTGTGCATTTGTTCGGTCTCCTTCGCTGTTCCGTATGTGTGCATATGCCTATCGGCATGCACACACACACCACTCAGTCCACCGCAGCCCTTCATCATTTGTTCTTTGTTCGGCAATAATGCGAGCTCTGTGCTTTTTTGGGCAATGTTTGGCACATCATATTTGTAATGCTTTTTTAAATTATCTGTCTCAGCGGGGTTTTCACCAGCATAGTCATCAGCATTTAAAAACTACAATCAGTGAAACCCCGATGTAGAAAAGAACTGTAAATATTTACAAGCCCAACCTTGAATATTGAATTAAGCCAGTTATTTA
>JAYTGY010000369.1:0-19004 GCA_043733065.1 Ferruginibacter sp. | reverse complement strand
AATAATTTATTTATGCTCATCTTCCAAATAAGGGATGCCAACTTTTAAAAAGTTGGCATCCCTTATTTGGAAGATTTTTAAATATGGATGCCAACATTTTAAAGGTTGGCAAACATATTTTAAAAATAGTTTGGGCTTTTTTTACAAAACCCCTATTTTTGCACTCCCAAACACAAAAGTGTTTTAAGATTGGGTTATGGTGTAAAGGTAGCACAACAGATTTTGATTCTGTTTGTCTAGGTTCGAATCCTAGTAACCCAACAAAAACCTCAGCAGAAATGCTGAGGTTTTTTGTTTTAAATTTTTATTATGCTTCCTCACAAGTTGTTTCAATAATTCTTCATTAATTTGATTTATTTTCTTTCTTTATTTTTATATTACATCATCAACAGCATAAAAAGAACAAATGGAAAAGCTAGAAGCAGATTATAATATTTTTGATTGGTGGAAAAAAGTATTTATAAAAAATTATGCCAATTTTAATGGGCGTGCTCGTAGGGCAGAGTATTGGTATTATAGTTTAGCAAATTTTATTTTAATAGTTTGTCTTGGCGTGTTAAGCAGCTTTGGAGGGGAATTTTTTGGCGAAGAAATTTTTTCTTGGGTTGGATTGGTTTTAGTCGTTTTCTATTTATCCTTAGTTATTCCAACACTTGCAGTAATTGTTAGACGCTTACACGATATAAATAAAAGCGGGTGGTCATTTTTTATATATTTTATCCCATTTGTTGGCACAATAATCCTTCTAGTATGGTTGTTTACTGATGGAAACCGATTTGCAAATAATTATGGGTATGATCCTAAAAATTTCCAAAGTACTCCCGAATTTGATTTTGAGAAAACAAGTGATGGTAATAGTTGATTATATGTTTGTTTAGTCATTCTACTTATTGTTTTATTTGAGTCTTTTTTACAAAACAATTATTTAGAAATGTTAAAACTTCTCTAAAGTAATTTTTGTATGAAACATTGTATTAGCTTTAGTTTCTAATAAAAAACTGTTTTAAGAAAACAACATTACTTTCACAAAAACGATTTGCAGCTTTTACTTTTTTATTTATTTTTTCTTTGGCTTCACAAGCTCAATATGGCCGCCACAATGATCGTAGAAACAATAGGGATATAGTGCGATATGAGCATCGTAGAAATTACAATAGTTTTCCTATAAGCCTTAACATAGGTTATAGAAATGCTAGAAGCTATTACAACCCATCCTATTACAACAACCGTAATAGCTATGGTCGTAGAAATTCGTTCATACACTTTGGCCCTGCTTTTGGTGCAAGAATAAACTTGCTTCCTATAAGGATGTAATTCGTTTAATTATCGCAACAATCCATACTACTATAATGATGGAGTATATTATCGCCCTTACCCATATGGTGGCTACGAAGTAATAGCACCCCCACTTGGAGCAAGTATAAAAAACTTGCCATCGAGAGCTACGCTCACCGTAATTAATGGACAAAAATATTACGAACTAGGCGGTACATATTATCAAGAAGAAATAACGAACCAAAATAAATTTCGATACCGAGTTGTAGGTACAGATGCTGTTATAAATACGCCAGAAGAATATCAATCTTATGATGATAATAATGCAAACAATTTGCCACAACAACAGCAAACTACACCCACAAGGCTTAATCAATTACCAGCAAACTGCAAAGTAGTAATGGTAAAGCAGCAAAAATATTACTTAGATTATTCGGGTACTTATTATAAAGTGCTAATAGATGCAAACAATAATGTGAGTTACGAAACAGTAAGTATAGATAATTTATAAAACTCGCTTTCTTTATAGTACAAAACGGGCTTTGAAGATTCAAAGCCCGTTTTATTTTTACCGTATTGTACTTTTCTTTTGAAAAAGATTTTATTCTCATAAAAAGAATATAATTTGTAATCTTAATTATTACTCATGACTATTTTAAAAAGAAGCAGCTTCGTTATTATACTTAGCTTATTAGTAACAAATGTTTTTGCCCAACAAACTACACTTTCCCCAACAAATTGGTGGGTAGGTATGAAATGGAATAAAGTACAAATTCTTGTTTACAATCATAATAAAGATTTTAAAAATACGAATGTAAAAATAAATTACCCTGGTGTAGTTTTAAATAAAATAAACAAACTAGAAAATGAAAAATATTTAGCCTTAGATGTAACGATTGCGCCTTCTGCAAAAGCTGGAAATGTTCCCATTGTTGTTGGAAATGGTAACGAAAAAGAAACCATCAATTGGCCAATTGCTCAAAGACGAAAAAATAACGGAAAGGCATTTGCGCAAGGTGTACACGCAGAAGATTTGGTGTACTTACTTATGCCGGATAGGTTTAGTAATGGTGATGAAAGTAATGATAAAATTGCAGGTTTAAGAGATCAATTTTTCGACAGAGATTCTATGTACTACCGCCATGGTGGTGATTTGCAAGGTGTAATAAATCATTTAGATTATTTAAAAGAATTGGGCGTGACAACTTTGTGGATGACACCAGTTTTGCTAAATGATATGCCAAATAGAACCGAGCATGGCTATGCCATAACAGATCATTACAAAGTAGATGAAAGAATTGGCGGGGCTAAAACCTATAAAAAACTAAGCGACGAATTACACAAGCGTGGAATGAAATTAATGCAAGATGCTGTGTACAACCATGTGGGTTTACAACATTTTACTATACAAGATATGCCAATGAAAGATTGGGTACATCAGTGGCCCGCATTTACACAAACTACTTACAAAGACCAACCATTGTTTGACCCTCATGCTTCAGCTATTGATACAAAAAAAGTAAGAGATGGATGGTTTACCAAAGAAATGCCAGACATGAATCAAACAAATCCTTATGTGGCAAATTACCTTATACAAAATGCATTGTGGGCTGTGGAAGAATTTGGTGTGGATGGGTGGAGAATAGATACATATTTATACAACGATTTACCATTTATGAATAGATGCAACAAAGCATTGATGGATGATTTTCCAGCTATTACTATGTTTGGCGAAACGTGGGTGCATGGCGTAGCCAACCAAAGTTATTTCTGCGAAAACAATGTGACTGGTATTTTTAAAAGCAACCTACCCAATACTACCGATTTTCAAACATTGTTTAATGGCATACAACCAGCATTAAACGAAAAATTTGGCTGGACGGATGGCGTTACAAAATTGTACAACACGGCAGCTCAAGATTTTTTATATAAGAATCCAATGGGCCAAGTTATATTTTTAGGTAATCATGATTTGTCTAGATTTTACTCAGTGGTAAACGAAGATTTGGATAAATATAAAATGGCGCTAAGTTGGTTGCTTACATTTAGAGGTGTACCACAATTGTATTATGGCGATGAAAATTTAATGACGGGTTTTAGTAATCCGGATGGATTGGTACGTTCTGATTTTATGGGCGGCTGGAAAAACGATATAAGAAATAAATTTACAGCAGAAGGCAGAACAGAAAAGGAAAACGAAATTTTTAATTTAATAAAGACGCTTGCAAATTTTAGACAAAAATCATCTGCCATTAAAACAGGAAAAATGATGCAGTATTTGCCTAAAGATGGTTTATACACTTACTTTAGATACGACAAAAACGAAACGATTATGTGTACCATGAACACATCTGATGAAGAAAAAGAAATAGACGCTGCAAATAATTATTCAGAAATGACAAAGGGTTTTACAGGAATGAAAATTGTAGTTTCTGGTGCATCTTCACCGCTTTCATTTAAAATAAAAGCAAAGCAAATGATTGTAGCAAAATTATTTTAGTATAAAAAAAAGAAACAGCAACTGAATTAAAAATTATTTTATTACATGCAAATGAATAAAATGAGAATATAAGCTTTAGTAAAAATTTTAACTATTAGTGTAGATTCAAATAATAAATTTTTTAAGCAGAACAAATTTGCTCGGCTTTTATTTTTATATTCATTCAAGATTACAGAAATTGTGCATTCATCTTTCATCATTATTTAAATATTACTACAAATGATTTTTAGTACCAATTATTTTATTAAGAAAACAAGTGTATACATTATTATTTTGAGCTGCTTTTTTTCTACAACATTATTTGCACAAACAAACTTAAAAGAAGTAGGCAATATAAAAACTGTAAAAGTAGATGGACAAAATGTTAGCATAACAACTGACGCTGCTTTTATTCAAGCCATAGTTTACAGCCCATCTATTATTAGAATAAGAATGGATAAACAAGTGTTGAGAAAAGATTTTTCTTATGCAGTAGTTTTAGAACCACAGCAATCAAAAGTTTCTATTACACAAAATGATAAAGAATTAATTGTTATTACAGATTCTTTAAAAGCAATTTTTCAAAAAAAACCCTACAGCGTTACTTTTTATAATAACGATGGAGCAGTTATTAGTGAAGATGAAAAAGGATTAACAACATCGTGGATTGGAGAAGAAGTAACCACCTATAAAAAAATGCAAGATGCGGAACGCTTTATTGGGCTTGGCGAAAAAACTGGTGACCTCGATAGAAAAGGAAATGGCTACACGCATTGGAATACCGATGCATATGGATATCAAGCTGGTCAAGATCCATTGTACAGTACTATTCCGTTCTACATTGGCATTCACCATAATTTGAACTATGGTATTTTTATGGACAATACTTTTCAATCGGATTTTAATTTTGGAGCAAGTAACAATCGTTTTTCATCGTTTGCTGCTCGTGGTGGCGAAATGAATTATTATTTTATTTATCACAAAACCGTGGCAGATATTATTAAATCTTACACTGCACTTACTGGTCGTATGAAAATGCCGCCACTGTGGAGTTTGGGCTATCAGCAAAACAGATACAGTTATTATCCCGATACAGAAGTGTTGCGTATTGCACAAACACTAAGAGAGAAAAAAATACCTGCTGATGGTATTACACTCGATATTCATTACATGGATAAATACCAATTGTTTACTTGGAACAAAGAACGTTTTCCTAACCCAAGATTACTAACCGACAAATTAAAACAAATGGGTTTTGCCACAACGGTGATTGTGGATCCAGGCATAAAAGTTGCGCCTGGTGCACCAGCATTTGATAGAGGAATAAAAGCAGATGCATTTATAAAATATGTTGATGGGAAAATTTTTACAGCTCAAGTATGGCCTGGTTGGTGCCATTTTACTGATTACAGTTCGGAGATTGGGCGACAATATTGGAGAAATGAATCTAAATTTTTTATTGAAAATGGAATAAGTGGTATTTGGAACGATATGAATGAAATAGCTAGTTGGGGGCAAAAAATGCCGAGCAATGTTATCTTCGATTTTGAAGGAAAAAAAGCATCGCATTTAGAAGCACACAATGTGTATGGTTCATTAATGGCTCGTACGAGTTACGAAGGTTTTAGAGCACACTCTACCGAAAGACCATTTGTACTTTCACGTGCTGGCTATGCGGGTTTGCAACGCTTTAGTGCAATATGGACGGGCGATAACCGTTCCGAAGATAATCACATGATGGCGGGAGTAAGATTAATAAATAGCCTTGGTTTGAGTGGTGTTTCATTTACTGGTATGGATATTGGTGGTTTTACAGGAAACCCATCTATAGGATTATATGCACGTTGGATTCAACTTGGAGCATTCATACCATATTTTAGAAATCACACTGGAGTAAATACAAAATCGAGTGAGCCATGGGCTTATGGAGAGGAAGTAACAGAGATTGCAAGAAATTATATAAGCCTTCGATACAAACTAATGCCATATTTGTATAGCAGTTTTTATGAGTCTACGCAAAATGGATTGCCAGTAAATCGATCGCTTGCTATTGATAATACTTTCGATAATAATATTTACAATGGTGCTTTTCAAAATCAATTTTTGTTTGGGCAAAGTATAATGGTAGCACCAGTTGAAAGTGGAAAAGATTTTATGAAAGTATATTTCCCAAAAAGCAATTGGTATAATTTATACAACGATGAATTAAATGAAGGTGGAAAAGATAAAACAATTGAACTTAGTTTTTCTAAACTTCCAGTATATGTAAAGGAAAGTAGTATCATTCCTATGCAATCGTTGGTACAGTCAACATCTATTGCACCAACAGATACTTTACTGGTGCATATTTACAAAGGCAATACGGCAAATAGTTTTACGTATTATGAAGATGATGGCAAAACTTTTTATTATGAAAAAGGTATGTTTTACAAAAGAAATATTTTGTACAATCCATTAAGCAATCAAATTATTTTTGAAAAAGTGGATGGCCAATTGGTTTCTAAATTTAAAAACATTGCAATAGTATTGCATGGTTTTAGTAATATTAGTAGTGTACAATTTAATGGTACAAACACAAGTTTACAACAAACATATACTACGTTATTAAATCCTATTTCGCAATTTGATCCACAAGGTAATTCAACACAAGAAGATGGGAGCAAAACACAAATCGGTGTAATAAAAAATATTAGCGAAAAAATATTGATACAATTGTAAAAAAATATTTTACCAAAAAAACAAACGCCTCAAAAAAATAGAGGCGTTTGTTTTTATTGAAATCAAAAGAATATACTTACGCCATCTTCTTCTTCAAATTTTCATCTATAGTATCTAAAAATTCTTCTGTGTAAAGATAATGATCACCATGATTTACTTTATTGCCATGAATACAAACCGCTAAATCTTTCGTCATTTTTCCACTCTCAACAGTTTCTATACAAACCTGCTCAAGGTTATTACAAAAATCTATTAATGGTTGGTTGCTGTCAAGTTTACCTCTAAAAGCAAGCCCTCTTGTCCATGCAAAAATAGATGCTATAGGATTTGTAGATGTTGGTTTACCTGCTTGGTGCTCTCTATAATGACGAGTAACAGTACCATGTGCAGCTTCAGCTTCCATTGTTTTTCCGTCAGGTGTAATCAATACAGATGTCATCAAACCCAAGCTACCAAAGCCTTGCGCTACGGTATCACTTTGTACATCGCCATCATAATTTTTACAAGCCCATACAAAATTACCATTCCATTTTAGTGCGCTTGCTACCATATCATCTATTAATCGATGCTCGTAAGTAATACCAGCAGCTGCATAACTTTCTTTAAATTCATTTTGATACACTTCTTCAAAAATATCTTTGAAACGGCCATCGTATTTTTTTAGAATCGTATTTTTTGTAGAAAGATACAAAGGCCATTTTTTGCTCAAAGCCATATTAAAACAACTTCTTGCAAAACCATAAATACTTTCATCGGTATTGTACATACTCATAGCTACCCCATCACCTTTAAAGTTGAACACTTCAAAAACTTGTGCTTCGCCCCCACCCTCTGGTGTAAAAGTCATTGTCAATTTTCCTTTGCCTTTTATTACAGTATCAGTAGCACGATATTGGTCTCCAAATGCATGGCGGCCAACAATAATTGGTGCTGTCCAATTGGTAACCAAGCGTGGCACATTTTGCATAACAATTGGCTCACGAAAAACAGTACCATCTAAAATATTTCTAATGGTTCCGTTTGGCGATTTCCACATTTGCTTCAACTTAAATTCTTCTACTCTTTGCTCATCAGGTGTAATGGTGGCGCACTTAATACCCACACCGCATGCCTTTATAGCATTAGCAGCATCAATAGTTACTTGATCGTTTGTTTCATCTCTGTACTCCATACCCAAATCAAAATATTGAATAGGCACTTCTACATACGGAAGTATCAATTTATCTTTAATAAATTTCCAAATGATTCTTGTCATTTCATCGCCGTCTAATTCTACTACGGGGTTTGCTACTTGTATTTTGCTCATGTGTTTTATTTTTTATCTAATAGTTGTTTTTGCTTGGAAAGTTTTATGAATTCTTTAAGTGCAATATTAACAGCTTCACTTATATCTTTTGCTTTAGTAATTTTCATTACTTCATTTATCAGTTTTTCATCTAAGTCAATCCACATTTTCATAATTCTTAATTTAAGTAAAAATACAAAAAAGCAAAATGAATTTCCAATAAATATATTCGTGCATTTGCGGCTGAAATAAGCTTACAAATTCTTAATAATCTCATCTGCAAACTCACTCGTTTTTAACAATGTTGCCTCTTTCATCAAATTATAAAAATCTATTGTTACTGTTTTATTGCGAATTGTTTTGCCAACAGCATTTGTAATCATATCAGCCGCATCTCTCCATCCCATGTATTCCAACATCATTACACCACTTAAAATAACGGATGATGGATTCATGGTATTTGTATTGGCAAACCTTGGCGCAGTACCATGTGTAGCTTCAAACACCGCATGACCTGTTAAGTAATTAATATTTGCACCAGGCGCAATACCAATGCCACCAACTTGCGCAGCCAATGCATCAGAAATATAATCGCCATTTAAATTTAGCGTAGCTATTACAGAATAATCTTGTGGAGCTAACATAGCTTGTTGTAAAAAATTATCTGCAATAGCATCTTTAATAATTACTTTACCGCCAATAGAACTTATTTTCATTTCTTCATTGGCCACAGCTTCGCCACTTTCTTTTTTAGTTTTTTCCCATTGTTGCCAGGTGTAAACTTGTCCGCCAAATTCTCTTTCTGCTAATTCATAACCCCATTGTTTAAAAGCACCTTCGGTATATTTCATTATATTACCTTTGTGCACTAATGTAACACTTGGCTTTTTATGCTCTATGGCAAATTGTATTGCAGAGCGTATCAATCTTTCACTACCATCTTTACTTACGGGTTTTATACCTAGTGAAGTTGTTTCAGGAAAACGAAAAGCTTTTACACCCATTTCATCTACCAAAAAGTTTAATAATTTTTTTGCCTCTGGCGTACCAGTCATAAACTCGATACCTGCATAAATATCTTCTGTATTTTCTCTAAAAATCGTCATGCTCACTTTCTCTGGCTGCCACATTGGGCTTGGTGTGCCTTCAAAATATTTTACTGGGCGTAGGCACACATACAAATCCAACTCTTGCCTAAGCGCTACATTAAGGCTACGAATACCACCACCAACAGGTGTTGTAAGCGGGCCTTTTATAGAGAGCAAATATTCTTTAAACGCATTCATGGTTTCTTCGGGCATCCAACTTCCAGTAGCATTAAATGCTTCTTCGCCCGCCAATACTTTAAGCCACTCTATTTTTTTTTCGCCGCCATACGCTTTTGCAATGGCTGCATCAAATACACGTACGCTAGCTTTCCAAATATCTGGCCCTATGCCATCGCCTTCTATAAACGGTATTGTAGGGTTGTTGGGAACGGTGAGTGTGCCGTTTTGCATGGTTATTTTATTCATAGATATTATTATTGAGTATTTAGTATTATGATTGGTTTGTGATGGTTTAAAGTTTAATTATTTTTTTATATTTTTAATTTATTTTTTTTCCAAACGAAGAAACAGCTATGGCCATCATCGTTTTGTCACTCACTTGTATGGCATACCGTTATTCAGCATTTTTTTATGCTGCAAAAGTAAAACAATCCGTTTTAAAAATTAGGCATAAAAAAAGCTTTCTGTTTTTGCAGAAAGCCTTCTTCCGACCTCATCATTTAGGTATCCTAATTATGAAGTCAGGAAAATACGATAGAAAATTAAAACCACCGTAGAACCCGAAAGCTACATGTTACTGCAAATGGACTATTAGGTGCTGATGTATTATTAATTGTACCACTGAAATTACCAGAGATGTAACTATTTACAGGTCCAAATTCAGTAATATTTACCATCACAGAATTTGGCGTAACCGATCCATTGGCATAAACATCAGTAGAATTATAAGTAAGCAAAGGCACAATTGTATTAGTACCTATACCAACATTACTAAAACTAAATCTAGCATATGAAAGAACAACATATGGTATCCTTCCTGCAAAAACTTCGTAACCATTATTTATACCATTAAGCCCAATATTATCTACAGGTGAAGTATATACATAACTGTTTCCATTAACAGAAAAATTTACGAAAGTAGATGTATTTATTGTACAGGCAGTAAGATTCCCTGTATTATTAATCCCAGAATTAATTGTAAAATTTGTTTGTGGAGATTGAACATTTAGTGCTAAATCTTGACCAATAAGTGAGATAGAACTTCCTGCAGAACAAACAGAAGTTATAAAACTAAATACACCATTATTTGTAACTGGATATCGAAGGTTCATACCATTTCTGAACATAATTAATGACCCATTCGTAACACCTGTAGAATTGCAATCAACAACCTTACCAGAAACCTCTGCTGTAGCGGATGTAGGTAACACTAGATTTCCCAAAGAAATATCAGTAGTCCCTGTAGTAAAGTTTTGTGAATAAAGCGCATTATTACAACCCCATTCTCCCACTACTTGTATTATCAACTGAGCATTTACAGGCACACCCCCAGAAATATATCCCTGCGCATCTGTATATCCATAATGAGCATCATTTGGCTGTGAAGCTAAAAAAACTTTTACCAATGCATTGCTTACAGACAGCCCTGCTGAATTTGTAACTGTTGCATTGAATGTTACATAAGGTACAGCCCTATCACAATTCCAAAAACTAAAATGACTTACATCTCCCACATAAGTATTACCAGTTTTTGTAGCGCTGCCTTCTTGTTTCCACAAACCATTTGTTTCATTAAAATACCATAGTGGAATTGTAGCAGGTGCAGTGGCAGATAATGCAGTTGGTATTGGCATAGTAACTGTAGCTTTTTTACCAGTAGCTATTTGTAATAATTCTCCGCCTGCACCAGTAAGTTCTACTGCTACCATACCAAAACTAGTAAGCAATTGTAAATTACCATCGGTATTTAACCCTCGCAAATCACCAGGCATTATGCTATTTAAATCTGTAGCTGTCGGGTTTATATAAAATGCTGCAACCGTTACCACACCTGTATATGCAGCATTTGTACTTGCATTCACTATTGCACTTGCAGGAAAGCTTATACTCAATCCACTTGCCAATGTTACTACACCACCAGCAGTTGCATTCACTGTACTTGCATTTGTTTTTGGTATTAATTTTATTCTAAAAAAAGCAGATTTATTTGCAGTAGCAATGTATGTTTTTATGCCTTTAAAAAAACCTATTTTACTTACCGTTACCACAGCAGCATTTTGTACCATTTGTACATTACGTGCTTCAAAAAAACCATACTTATCTGTTAATACGGTTGTAGTACCAATTAACACAGATGCATCTTTTACGGCTACATCATTACCATCGGTTACAAATCCACTTACAGATGAGTTTACTTTTGTAGTAAGATCTGGTGGCGTTAAAGTTATTAATGGGTTAATTGGTGGAACAACATCAGATGTTTTTTTACATGCCAAGAAAAACAGAGAAGTAATAATAAATAAAAAAGAAAATTTTATTGCAGTTTTAATGGAGAAAAATATTTTCATAATGCTAGTTTGGTAAAAGATGCTATTTGCAAAGATAATGCTGCTCTATATTTTAAAATTAAAGATATAACAATAAAAACTAAAAATCTATCCTACAATTCACCCACTCTCCATCAAAAACTACTCCCTCATATTTTTTATAAAAGTTTATTGCAGGCTCGTTCCAATCTAATACTTGCCACACAAGGCCACTGTATTTTTTTACTTTACATTCTTCTATTAATTTATCCATTAAAAGTTTGCCTACGCCTTTGCCACACATAGCATCTGTTACCAATAAATCTTCGAGGTACATGCGTTGTCCTTTCCAAGTGCTATAGCGAATGTAGTAGAGAGCGAAACCGACAACCTCACCCACCTCACCCCTGCCCTCTCCACTTCGTGGAGAGGGAGTTTCGGACTCTTCAGCAAGAGAAGCTTCTGCCACAAACGCTTCCCACACAGGTTTTTTGCCAAAACCACTTTCTATAAAATGCTCCATGGTTACTGTTACTGCGTGTGGTTCTTTTTCGTACTCAGCAAGTTCTTGTACAAGTTGCATTATGGCTGGGCAATCTTCTTTGGTGGCTTTGCGTATTTGTATTTGCATACTTAAAGTAAATAGATTTTATACAATTAATAAAGTAGGTAAGGGTTATTGTTATAAAACTTTTCGCAGAAAAAAATACTGCTCGCATTATTGCTAAATAGAATTACCAATGATGAATGGCTGCGCCGCTTAGCCGAAAATCCTTTTGCGAGGAACGAGCAAAAGATTGAAGGCGGGCGGCGAACAAATGCTAAAACTTATTTGAAGCACACAGCCCCAAAAATATTTTTTAATTATGATCTATCATGGTCAACTTTACTCCATAGCCTTTATACACAAAACCTGTAGCTGTTTTTTGATACTCGAAATGTAAAAAATTACGATTTACCATGCCTATATCTTTTGCATATATTTCTTGTGAAAAATCTTTGTAAGCAATATTGGTGGTAGTCGTTATAGGTAAATTTATAGAATCGTTTTTTTGATTTACCGTAAGAGTATTTGCTAAATTAAATGTGCCTACTTTTTTTGCAGCGCCTACATCTGCATAAGTATAATCCCAATCTGCTAAATAAGATAAATCTTCCCCTGTTGTATTGTTTACAATTAAATCTATGGCAGAATTACCTTTCCAACTGTTGCCATCTGCTATGGGTTGCGTTAGTTTAAAATACTTAAGGTTGTTTTCAATAAATTCATATCTACTACCTGTATTTACTCCCATAGCTGTATTGTCTGGCACAAAAGAACCTGATGGCAAAGTACGTATGTAACGCACCATGCGGAAAGCCTTACGCCCAAGGTTATCTGTAATAGAATCCATTATTTGGTATTTCACCTCATATAAGCGATGGGTTTCTATAGTACCAAAACTTGCGTACACCAAAGAATCGAGGCTATATGTAATGTATTTGCCCACCGTAAGTGGTGCATAATCGCTAATTGGTACAACTTGTAATTCTTCTGATTGCTTTTTGCAAGCCGCAAAAACAATTACACAAAATACAATTGCTAATAATTTTTTCATACAATAAAGATATAACTATTTTAAAAGATAGTTTTGAAGCTCAAATTGCTGCTTCTTAAAACAAGAATTATTGAAACTACTTCGAAGTTTTTTTATAGCCAATAATTACATGAATTTGCACTAATAAAGAAACTCATTCGTGAAAATTCGTGTAATTCGTGGCAGAAAACTTATTTTCCCCTTTGTATAACGCCGCCACCTATCAAATCATTGCCCTCGTAAAAAACGGCACTCTGTCCTGGCGCCACTCCTTTTACATTTTCGTAGAATTTTATGGTAATGCCATTGTCCGATGCATACATATTACTCAACGCTCCTTTATCCTTGTATCTAATTTTTGTAATGGCTTCCATACCATCGGTTATGCCGTCATATTTCATCCAGTTAATTCCGGTAACACGCATCTCAGAGCGGTTAAGCGCTTCTTCATTGCCAAGTACTACAGTATTTGTTTCGGGTATAATTTCTGTTACAAATGCTGGTTTACCAAGAGCAATATCCAAGCCTTTTCGTTGCCCAACGGTATAAAATGGATATCCTTTGTGCGTTCCTAAAATTTTTCCGTTTGTATCCACAAAATTTCCGCCATTTACCCTTTCTTCTAATCCTTCTACCTTTCTTTTGAGAAAACCACGGTAATCATTATCGGGCACAAAGCATATTTCGTAGCTCTCGCTCTTTTTAGCTAGCTCTGGGTAACCAAAATCGTGCGCCATTTGGCGGATAGCTGTTTTATGGTAGGTGCCTAATGGCAATAAAGTACGTTTTAGTAAATCTTGCTGCAAGCCCCACAGCGCATAGCTTTGATCTTTTGTTTCATCAATGCCTTTACTAATAAAATATCTACCATTGCTGTGTTGGTGCACTTGCGCATAATGCCCAGTGGCAATAAAATCGCAGTTTAGCGCATCGGCACGCTTAAGCAATGCACGCCACTTTATATGCGTATTGCACATTACACAAGGGTTTGGTGTGCGCCCTGCAATATATTCTTCTACAAAATTTTCTATTACAAAACCGCCAAATTCTTCTCTAATATCCAATATGAAATGCGGAAACCCGTGCTGTACCGCTGCTTGACGTGCATCGTTAAAACTATCTAGATTACAACAGCCAGTTTCTTTTTTACCAGTATTACCACCGCCGCTAGTGTCATAATCCCAAGTTTTCATGGTAATGCCCACCACTTCGTAACCTTGCTTGTGAAGCATAAGCGCCGCTACGGTACTATCTATACCGCCACTCATTGCCATTAAAACTTTACCCTTGCTCATTGTGCAAAATTAGTATTTAGTATTGAGTATTTAGTATTGAGTATTGAGTATTCAGTATTGAGTATTGAGATAGGGAACTTTTTTACAATTGAAATATAATCAATAAGTGATGAGAATTACTCGTAAAATAGTATGAGTTAACAAATATGTAAGAGAGCAAATTAGAACTGTATTAAGTTTTAACATTTGAGTTGTATTGCTCAACATAATTTGTAAAATTCACTTATAAATTAAAAAATATTTTATTAATAAATAATTTGTATTAGATTTGCATTACAAGTTTACCAAATAAGTTTTTCAGAGAATTTAGCCCCCAAAATTCCACTTGTAATCCGACCATCCATTCAAAAGACTTTATTTTATTTCGTTCGTATGATTATTTTTTTTATCACCAAAAAATTTAATTATGAAACATTTATTTTTAATCGGATGTGTATTTTTATTTGGAGCTAGAAATTATACACAGGCCCAAGCATGCACTTTTATTAGCCCAACAGTAGATATCATAAATACCCAACAGCAAGCCAATGGTAGTTGCACCATTGTTTTAAATTTGGCGTTTGATGTAATTACAAATTCTGGTAATAAAATTATTTTTGTTCACCTATGGAAAACATCCGATTACCCAAGTTATGATTACAATCAATCAGGCAACCCTCCTCCAAAAAATGCTACAGCTTTAAGTAATGATATTCTTAATGTGGCAATCAACAATTTCGGTGCTAGCCCTATACTTTTGTCATCTTATGGGCCGGATAATACAGTAATAGTTCAAAATGCATTAAATAATGCAACTATAAACGTAAGTAAAGTTGCTTCTACAACTGTTGGCGCCGAAAGATTTATCATTAATAATATTACAATAACAGTTCCCAACACTATTTGTGGTAATAGCCTAGTATTTACTGGAGATGCTTGGTCGAGTAATTCTAACGCTTCGTCTGCAAAGGTTCAATGTGCTATGCAAGGTTTTCAGGTTGGTATAACAGATCCAAATATAAACGGATTATGTACAAGTATCAATAATTCTAATTTGTCTAGTTATAGTTTTTCTGTTGCCACTCCATCAGCAACATTGAATATTTATTATGACGTTTATCTTGATAATGGGAACAATCTTTTTGAACCAGCTGTGGACTTATTATTAAAAAATGTTAGCATTGCTAATTCAATAACAATAACTCCTTCAACTCCTTTTAATTCGGGTCCCCAAAATTATCCATTTCCGATAGATGCTTTTACTAAGAAAATATTTGTGGCTGTTTCGATTATAGGAAAATCATATTTAGTTTATACTGAAATTTTTCCTTGCGTAAGTTTGGCACCTGTCAAATTAAACTATTTTTCGGCAGCGGCTACAAAAAATGGAGCAATATTGAATTGGACTACACAAGCTGAACAAAATAATGTTGGATTTGAAATTGAGAAAGAAATAAACGGTATTTATAAAACGATAGGATTTATGCAATCAAAAGCATTGAATGGCAATAGTTCTACTGAAATGAATTATGCATATAACGATGTATTTGCATCATCTGGTGAGGCGGTTTATTATAGATTAAAACAAAAAGACTTAAATGGACAATTCGAATATAGTGAGATCAGAAAAGTAATGTCAAACAAAGATGAAATAAAAATAGTGATTTTTCCAAATCCAACTATTAATCATAAGTCAACGGTTTTAGTTCCATCTAGTTTAGGTAAAGTCGATATAAAAATATACACTGCAGATGGTAAAATGTGCCAATCTTTTAATTCGAGAATTGAAAAAAGCTTTCCAATAGAAAACTTAAAAGCTGGATATTATATCATAAAGATTGTGGATACAAAAACAGGAAATGGTTACTCTGAAAAGCTAATAGTACAATAGAATAATAATAAAATAATAAAGTAGTGAATTGGGTTGTTAATTAAATAACCTGATTCACTATTTTTATTTATACTCCCGTTATTTTTTAGTGATTTATTTTTGTATAGATGAAGAAAATTTACCTACATTGATTTTATTTTGTTTTTTAATAATATTAAATCTGTCATATCTTTCATTAGGTTTGATTTACAAAGAAAATTTTGACTCTAAATCTGCATTCTCGGTTAGCTTTTTATGGAAATTGCCATCAGGATAATTGTACTTATTTATCTACAATTATCAACTATTATTTTATACCCATATCGATAAAATAACCTTAATATAGGTTCAATTGAACTAATACTATATCTAAATACGAACATTAAAAAACAATCCATAAATTTGCCCCCATTCACAAACAACAAACAACAAACAACAAACAACAAACAACAAACAACAAACAACAAACAAACAAACAAACAAACAAACAAACAAACAAACAACAAACAAACAACGATTAACCGATAACAAATAACTAACAACGATGGGTCGCATATTTGAAGTAAGAAAAGGTGCCATGTTTGCACGATGGGATAAAATGGCAAAAGATTTTACCCGTATAGGTAAAGAAATAGCCATAGCAGTAAAAGCTGCAGGACCAGATGTAGAAAACAATCCTGCCTTAAGAAGATGCTACCTAAATGCAAAAGCTTGCAACATGCCAAAAGACCGTGTAGAAGCGGCCATAAAGCGTGCCATGGGTAAAGACATTAGCAGCTACGACGAAATGGTATATGAAGGCTATGCACCACATGGTGTGGCTGTATTGGTAGAATGTGCTACAGATAATACAACTCGTACTGTTGCCAATGTTCGTATGCATTTCACAAAAGCAAAAGGCGCATTGGGCACAAGCGGTAGTGTAGCATTTACATTCACCCGCATGGGAGAGTTTAAAGTAAAAAACAATAACCTTAATGTAGATGATTTAGAATTGGAATTAATAGACTTTGGATTAGAAGAAATAGGCGAAGATGCAGATGGCAACATTATTATTCGTGCTGCCTTTGCAGAATTTGGTGCTATGAACAAAGCCATAGAAGATAAAGGACTTGAACTTATAAGCGCAGAACTTACTCGAATACCAGGCACATTGGTAGAACTAAGCGAAGAAGATGCCAACGACGTTTTAAAACTCGTAGATCATTTGGAGCAAGATGAAGATGTGCAGAAAGTGTATCATAATTTGAAGTAGGCATTCGCCTGTGGCGAATGAAAATTGTTATCGACAGTATTCGCCATAGGCGAATACAAATTATTACCGGCAGTATTCGCCATAGGCGAATACCTACAAAAAGGCAGCATCTTGAAATGCTGCCTTTTTTATTTATCAGAAAAAACTATTTCCCTCCCTTCCCTTTCTCTATTCTAAAACTAACTTTACAAACTACTCCCCACGATACAATTTTACCATTGTCAACATGTACTTTTTGATCTTTTATCCATACAGAATCTATATTTCTGATAGATTTAGAAACTTCTTTTACAGCTTCTTTTACAGCATCTTCAAAACCTGTTTTTGAAGTTGCAATTACTTCGATAACTTTTACGACTGCCATGATAATTGTTTTATAAGTGTGATTAAAAATATGAATGTTATGGTTTTATGAAATCATGTATAAATGTAATAACTTATCATGAAATGCCAAAATCAAATCTTATTAAAATATATTATTCGCAATTTGTACTTTTCTACATGCCGTATTCGCCACAGGCGAATACCTACAACAATGTTTCTAAATAATGCTCTTTTATGCCAAACATTTCTTTTAGTGCTTTTACCTTATCCATATTTTCTTTAAAAATACTATCAGATGAAATGGCTTTTGTTCCTACAATCAATACATTTTTTGGCGTATCTTCTTCTTCTATAAAATCAAATACTTTTGTTTTGTAACCATGTGCTTCTAGTATCAACGATCGTATAGTATCTGTAACCATTTCTGCTTGGCGCTCCAACAAAATACCATGCTTTGTAATTAATTTTAATGCATTGGTAGGCGCCATTTGTTTGCGTATTTGTTTGTGGCAACAAGGTGCGCAAATAATATAAGTTGCTTTTGCTTTTATGCCTTTTGCTATGGCATCGTCTGTAGCTGTATCACAAGCGTGTAAAGCAATGAGCATATCTACCCCATATAAAACAATTTCTTTTATGCTCCCTTTTTTAAAACTTAGTCCAGTATAATTTGCTGCCTTGGCAATATTATTGCACTTTGTTACAAGATCATCTCTCAGTTCTACTCCACTTATTTGTGCGGCAATATTTTTTTGAACAAAAAAATCGTACAATGCAAATGTGAGATAACCTTTGCCACTACCCATATCCACCACAGAAAAACCATGTGCTATTTTTGCATCTTTCAAAATGCCATCAATAATTTCTACGTATCTATTTATTTGTTTGTACTTGTGTTGCATTGGGGCTTTCACAAGTCCATCGGCAGAGGTAATGTCCAATTCTTTTAAATAAAATGCATCAGCATGTATGATTCTTTTCTTTTGCTTATCATGAGAAGATGCCACAAATTCTTTTTTTGTATCCAATTGCTTTATTACAATTTTTTCTTTACCAATATTATCTTGTGTAAAATAATTTGTTTGTGTGGTTGTGTATAATTCAGCATTATAAAAAAATTCTTGTAACAAATTTTTTATTGTTGTTGAGCTTTCTTCTACTGTAAAGTTTTTGGTTACATCTTTGTCTGTATATCTATACACAAAAGAAAGCATCAACTTATCTTTTAGTATAACAGATTTTGCAAAAACATTTTTTAGGTACGATGCTTTTTCTCTTACATGCCCAATCGAAATTTTTATTAACGTTTTGCCTAGTGCAGCAGTAGAAACTTGTTCCAGAAATTCATCCAACTTTGTCATCAGTATTTTTTT
>JAYTGY010000368.1:0-1897 GCA_043733065.1 Ferruginibacter sp. | reverse complement strand
CTCCAATCTGGCCCACGGTGGCGTATTTTTTTTGAAAGCGAAAGTGCTTTTGGTCTTAATGTTGTTAAGTCTTCTTGCGTATTTAGTACGCCTACAAATCCACACATGGTTCTAGTTTTTAGTGTTAATGATTGTGGCGAATTTAGTTGAAATTGAGCGTAAATTAAAATGGAAAAGCAACTTTGTACTTAATCAACAAATGTTTCTCTAATAATTGCTTTAATGGCGGGTACTTCTTTTGTAGGAATTGGTTCTATTATTTTTGTAATTCTTTGTCTATCTATGGTGCGTATTTGGTCTAAAACAATCCAACCTTTTGTTTTCTTTAATCGTATTTTAATCCTTGTTGGGTATGGTTTTGAGGATGATGTGATGGGAGCAATTACGATGGTTTGTAAATATTTATTCATTTCGTTTGGCGAAATAATTACGCACGGTCGAGTCTTTCTCATTTCACTGCCCAAAGTTGGATCTAAATTTACCAATACAACATCATATTGTTTTAGTTCCATTCTTCTAAATTTTCATCTTCAAAAATATCGTTTATCATAAGTTTGTCATCTCCATTGTCGTGCATTTGTTTAAATGCTTCTGCCCAATTTTTTCTTGGGGCAACAGATGGCTTAATGCTTATGTGATTTTTTTCTAAAACCAACTCTACAGTATCTTTTATACTATATTTTTCTAAAATGGTTTTCGATAAGCGAATACCTTTTGAATTTCCGATTGATATTACTGAGACTTCCATTGTAAAAATTTGTGATTACAAAGTTATTACAAGATATTTAAATTATGGACTTTATTTTATTGTAAATTCACTAACAAATTCTAATACAATAAAAACTATTCTCTAAACAATTTCTTATCGGCATAAAAAGTACCGAAAGGAATAAGCGATGCTATAAATGCTAAAAATATTTTAATAATACTCCATTTCTTTTGATACGCAACAATGGCAAGCAAAACTATGTACAATAAAAATAATCCTCCATGCATTGTGCCCACAATTTTATTTGGTAGCGGCATTTTATAATAATATTTCAATGGCATGGTAAGTGCAAAAAGTAAAAAAGAACATCCTTCTAAAAAAGCTACTGTTCTAAATCTTCCCAATGCAGTGTTCAAACTAGTATCTATCATTTTAATTATTTTATTGCCAAGGCACTTTACTCGATTTATAAAAATTAATATTCATGGCTTTCATTCGCTTGTCATGTTTTCCTAACCGCACTTTATATTCATTCCAGTTTCTTGTAGCCTCTTGCGACCAACCAATTTCAGCATAGCCAGGTATGCGAGGGAAAGCCATAAACTCAATATCCTTAATGGTCTTCACCGTTTCTGTCCACAAGGGCGCTTCAATGCCAATTATATTTTCTTTAGTAATTCCTTTAATAAAAGTAGCGGGGTTCCAATTATACGCATCATCTACATCGGTATAACCTGCCCATATCAATCCAATTTTTGTGTTGGCATTGTACTTCATATCTATGTATGCTTTTTTTGCCGGCGACATTAATATTTTAGCACTTTGCTTTACTGCTAATACAGGATTAGATAAATTATCCCAATGTTGCGCAATGCTGTTTGGTTGCAAAGTTGATTGAGCAATTTCATCCCAACCTATTGTTTGTTTACCATATTTTTTTACAATGCCTTGTACTCGGTTTATAAATTTTACATAATCTTTTATGTTGGTAGCTTGGCTTTCATCTCCACCAATGTGAAAATATTTACCAGGAGTAATAGCAGCAATTTCTTCAATTACATCATCTATAAAAGCATATACTTTTTCGTTGCTTGTACAAAGTGTACTAAAACCAACTTGCATGCCAGTATATACTTTTGGTTTCGGGTTATTTATATCACAATTTAAAAATGGATACGATGCTAATGC
>JAYTGY010000367.1:0-2930 GCA_043733065.1 Ferruginibacter sp. | reverse complement strand
AAAATAATAGTCCACTTATCTATATTGGGAATGGCAAATACAGAATATTTCCCTTTCTTAACCAATATTCTATTTATTTTTACATCCTTAAAAAATTCTATCTCTGTGTTTTCGTTTGCCCCAAAACGCCAAACTACATTGTATTCTAGCAATTCTCCAAAAATAATTCGGTTGTTTTTTTGTGGCCGGCTATAAGTTATTCTTGCTATTAGCGGCAATGTAGCTTTATCTTGTATTTTTAGTAGTGGATAATTTGTAGGATAAGTGCTCATATCCATTGGCGACTTATCTATGGGTGGTATAATATTCGCATCTTGAGCAAAAGCGGTTGTACAAAAAACAGCCGTAAAGAATAATATTGAAAATATGTGTTTCATAAAATTTATTTTTTCAAAGATAAAGATTCAGCGTTGCAAAAGTTGATCCATTTTATTTGCGGTAAATAATTTTAATTGAGGGAAGAAAATTTGGTACGATTGTCTTATAAAATCTTTGTTGTTTAAAAATATTTCGAAAGCCGTATTGGTTTCGGTAATATATTTTGCACGCCTTGCTAGGCCTCCAAAACTTTTTTGCATTCCTTCATTCGTACGATAATTGTACAACCAATTTTGCGATTGCATGTAAGGAAACATTTTTGCAAATTTATCTGGGAAATGACTTGTATTTTTTTGAAGGAGATTGTAAGTGTTTTGTGTAAACGTATGTAAATACTCTGTCGTTTCAAATTCGTTTACATCGTTAGCTAAAAAATAATCGTACACCACATCTATAAATGCACCAGCATAAAGTCGGTATGTAAGTTTAAATAATTTTTTTATTTCTTGAGTAGCTTCGTGGCTGTCTGTAAATTCGTCTATAGCTCTGTGCAATTGTATGCCAGCTTGTATGGGTAATGGGTAATCATATTGCTTTTTCCCTTTTACATAATCGCTTATCATATTGCCAACAAGTATGGCTTCGTTATTAAAAGAAAGATATGCATGGGCTAAAAGGTTCATATATTAATAAGGTAAAGTTATCCTAATTTTTGTTAATGTTTTTGTAAGCAAAAGAGCCATTATTTCTTATATTTGCAGCATAAAAATACTCCTTAATTTTTTAGGGTAAAAATTATAACATGACAACACAAAAAATTAATCTTCGTTTTACCGTAATTACATCTATAATATTATTGGCTGCCGCAAGCAGATTATTACCTATACATAATTTTTCGCCGCTGGGTGCTATTGCATTATTTGGTGCGGCTCATTTTACAAAAAAATGGCAAGCTATTGCTATTCCTCTATTAGCAACATGGCTAAGCGATTTGTTTATAAACAATGTAATTTATGCAAGATTTTACCCAACATTTACTTGGTTTTACCAAGGGTTTTATTGGCAATATGCTAGCTATATTTTAATAGCCGTTGTAGCATTTTTTATTTTGAAAAAAGTAAATTTAAAAAATGTACTTATTGGTGCGCTTTCTGCTACAGTTATATTTTTTCTAGTTTCCAATTTTGGTGTATGGATTGGTAGCAATGCTTATCCGCATAATTTTACTGGATTAATGGCTTGCTATACAGCTGCTATTCCTTTTGTAAATGGCACTTTAATGAGCGATTTATTTTACTCCTCTATTTTGTTTGGTAGTTTTGCTTTGGCTCAAAAACAGTTGCCTGTTTTGCAGTTGGCTCGTGCATAATATTGAAGAAAAATATTGCCCAAAATGCAATGTCGTTTTTATTTGTAATGCCAATGATATTCTACATTGTGAATGTAAGAGCATTCAATTATCAGAAGCTGCTATAAAATTTATTTCAACTACATATACTACTTGCCTTTGCAAAAAATATCTAAAGGCAATTAATATTAAAATACTCAAGGGTGAGTAATTTTTCCATTGCATAATCTATTGCATAATAAAAGATGATAAAAGATATACTGATGAAGAGCGGCGGGATAGAAGCGGCACCGCAGCGCAGCGAAGGTATAGCGTATAGCCCGAGCCGAAGTTGAATAAAGTTCTTTAGCCAACCGCCCAAAAAATAAAAATATTAAGATATCTTTCTTACTAACCATAACTCCTCAAAAGCAGTAATTCCAAATACGGATGCCAACTTTTAAAAAGTTGGCATCCGTATTTGGAAACAAGTTATTTTTGCAACATTAACTTTAATAAAATTATATATGAGCAAAGGCCCGGTTTCACATTTTATAGAACATCATTATAGGCATTTTAACGCAGCTGCTTTAATGGATGCTGCAAAAGGTTATGTAACACATTTAGATGAAGGTGGCAAAATGATGATAACCCTTGCTGGCGCTATGAGTACGGCTGAGCTTGGCTTAAGTTTGGCAGAAATGATACGCCAAGATAAAGTAGCTATTATTAGTTGCACTGGTGCAAACCTCGAAGAAGATGTAATGAATTTAGTAGCACATAGCCATTACAAACGTGTGCCAAATTATAGAGATTTGAGTCCGCAAGATGAGTGGGATTTATTAGAAAATCATTACAACCGTGTTACAGATACTTGCATACCCGAGGAAGAAGCGTTTAGAAGATTGCAACAACACATTGTAAAAATTTGGAAAGATGCTGATGCAAAAGGTGAGCGTTATTTTCCGCATGAGTACATGTACAAAATGTTGCTGAGCGGCGTGCTAGAGCAGTATTACGAAATAGATCCCAAAAATAGTTGGATGCTTGCAGCGGCCGAAAAAAACATTCCGATTGTAGTGCCAGGTTGGGAAGATAGTACCATGGGAAATATTTTTGCATCGTACATTATTAAAAATGAAATGAAAGCAAGTACCATGAAAAGTGGTATTGAATATATGGTGTGGTTGGCAGATTGGTACAGGCATAATTCATCTGGAAAAGGCGTTGGGTTTTTTCAAATTGGCGGAGGTATTGCTGGTGATTTTCCTATTTGTGTAGTGCC
>JAYTGY010000366.1:0-1572 GCA_043733065.1 Ferruginibacter sp. | reverse complement strand
AAGAAAAATTTACTAAAAGAAAATTTCAATGGCAAGAAGGTTATGGCGCATTTAGCAATAGCCATTCTCAAATAGACGCAGTTGTAAAATATATTCTACATCAAAAAACGCATCATGCTAAAACATCTTTTAAAGAAGAATATTTAAAAATCTTAAAAGATAATAATATTGAATACGATGAAAAATATATTTTTCATGATTTATTAGATGATTAATATTATTCCGCTTCATCCAAAAAATCTAACATTGGTTTTACAACAGTATATATATTCACAATTGTTTTTACAAAATTTTTATCCAATAATTCTGCATCGGTTAATTTTTTTCTCACAATAAAACTTTTCAATTTTAAAAATCCAATTGCTGGGTTATCTACATCATATCCCTTAGGGGGTCGTTGCAAAATATTTTCTTGGCTTAAGCCATCTTCAAATGTTGCTTTAAATTTTTTAGATGAAACAATCTTTTTCCAATCATCAAAATTATAATCTATTTCTTGCCTCACAGCTGCTAATTTTTTAGCTTCAGGCGCCCAATAACCTGCACCTACAAACGCTTCGCCTGGTTCTATGTGTACGTAAAATCCTGATTTATCTGAATTTTTTCCTCCTTTAGAAAAAATGCACGACATGTTACTTTTGTATGGCGCTTTATCTTTAGAAAAACGCACATCCCTATTTATACGAAAAGTACAATCTTTTGCAAATAGTTGGCCAAGTTCTTCATCATGTTTTCCAAGTGCTTTTATCAATGTTTCTGTAACTTGTTTTACATTTTCTTTTGCGGTTTCATATTTTTTTCGGTTGGCTATAAACCATTCTTTATTGTTATTTTTTCTAAGCGCTGAAAGAAAGTCTAGTGTTGCTTTTTGTATCATTTTTAAAGGCTTTTCGCTTCGATGAGAGATGAATAATGGTATGTCGTACAAGTGAGTGACACAACGATGATGACCATAGCTGCTTCTTTGTTTGGACAAAATTATTTTATCAATTCAATAAAATCATCTTCGCTAATAATATTTATTGTTTGTATTTTTTTTGCTTTTTCTAATTTGCTTCCTGCATCTTCTCCTACTACTAAATAATTTAATTTACTACTTACACCACTCAATATTTTTCCGCCTTTTGCTTCTGCCATAGCTTCGGCGTCGCTTCTTTTTAGTTTGTTTAATGTACCGGTAAATAAAAATGTTTGCCCTGATAAACCCAAAGTAGAAACATCTCTTTTTTGTGCTTGCATATGTAAACCTACATCCTGCAAACGTTTTAGCATTGCCACATTATCTTCGTTCTTAAAAAATTCTACAATACTATCTGCCACTTTTACGCCTACATCATCCATTAGTTTTAATTCGTCCTCGGTTTTTGTAGCCAAGTCAAAAATATTATCTATGGCTTGTGCTAACGTTTTTGCCGTGGTTTCTCCTACATATCTTATTCCCAAACCATAAATTAAACGATGCAATGGTTGTTGTTTAGATGCCTCAATAGCTTCCATTAAATTGGTAACAGATTTTGCGCCAAACCCCTCCATGTTTGCAAACATCTCAGGTTTTAAATCATAAATACTTGG
>JAYTGY010000365.1:0-5960 GCA_043733065.1 Ferruginibacter sp. | reverse complement strand
AAATTGCTCCTTAAATTGATACATTATTTCGTTTATAAACCCAGTGTTTTCAGAAAAAATATTATTCAAATAATCTACATCAACATAGAGCAGATTATTACAGTCCACTAAAGGTTTTTGCAACTCCAAACCATTTGCCAGAGATGAACCTAAATATTTCTCCAACATGCCAATAAAAACGGCTTCATCTATTGGTTTAGATATATAATCATTCATTCCCGCTTGTATACACTTTTGCTTTTCAGTTGGCAAAACGTGTGCAGTCATAGCAATCATGGGAATATCCAATCCAAGTTCGTTTCTAACTCTGCTGGCAGCTTCATAGCCATCCATTATTGGCATTTGAATATCCATCAACACTAAATCGTATTTTTCTTTGCTCAATATATCCAAAACTTGTTGGCCATTTTCAGCAAGGTCATACGAGAGATTCCATTGCTGCAAAATAAATTTTAGTAAAGTTTGATTTGTTTTATTATCCTCTGCTACTAATATTTTATAATGATTAAACTCTTTACCTGAACTAGCATTTTGCGATATACTCGTTGTGTTTATCTTTTCTTCTTCTAATTTATTTACATATGCATAACTAAGTATTACTTTAAATGCAGCACCATCTCCTAAATTACTATCTACCGATATTTCACCTGCTTGCATTTCTACAATTTTTTCTACTATGGCCAATCCTAAACCTGTGCCACCATATTGCCTTGCCGTATTATTATCTGCCTGCTCAAAACGCTCAAAAACAGCAGCCAATTTTTCTTTAGAAATGCCAATACCAGTATCTTTTACTATAAATTGAATCTTTGCCTCCTGAGCAGTTTTTTGCAACAATTGTACCGATAATTTTACAGTGCCTTTTTCTGTAAATTTTATGGCATTGTTTAATAGATTTATCAACACTTGATTTAATCTTTCTGCATCTCCTATAAGTGTGGTTGGAATATTTTTATCGTAATCAAATTCAAACTTTAATTTCTTTTCATTCACTTTATGTTGAAACATCATCTCTAACGATGTACATACTTCTTTTATACTAAAAGGATTTTTAGTAATACGCATCATCCCAGCTTCAATCTTCGAAATATCAAGTATATCGTTTACAACCGACAATAAGTTTTCTCCCGAATTTTGTATAAGATGTACAAATTGCTTTTGATCTGTATCCAACTTTGTTTTTTGCAATAAACCAGCAAAACCAACCACTGCATTTATAGGCGTTCGTATTTCATGACTCATATTAGCCAAAAACTGTTCTTTTACTATTGCAGAGTTATCTGCCCTTTCTTTTTCTTTTGCTAATTTGTATATAAGCGATAGCTGATCTAATAATCGTTTTATAATTAATGTGCCCAGTATAGCCAGCGACAAGATAAAAATGATAGCCAGTAATGTATTTAATTTTAAAACCTTTTCGGAATAACTATTGGTTTTTACAAAAGTGGTTTTTAAATTATTTTCTAAGTTTTGCTGTATTACTAAAACTTTATTGTATAAACTATCATTTATAGATACAGCGAGCAATTGGTCTAATTGTGTAGGAGTAAATTTTTGTGGAACAGATACTTCATCATTTTTAATAAACGTATTTAAATAACTTAATTTAGAATTTACTAGCATTCCAATATCATCCAATTCTGCTATTTTCTCCGTCTTATTTTCATTTTGCTTTTTGAGAATAGATAGATGTTTGGAAATAATAGCCAGTGTATCTTTTAAACTTTCTCTAGAAACTGATTTTGGATCTTTGTGTTGATTTCGTGCATATATTTCTGCAGACTCTACATAATAAACTACTTCTTGTAATCTATTATTAATTTCAAAAGTAGAGTTGGCATTTTCATTTGCCTCTCTAAGTGCTCGAATATTTTTTTGGGAATAGTATTGAGTGTATATAATAATACCAATGAGTAAAAGCAAGAAAGCAATTACAAACAACAAAGTATTGAATGTAGCTTTACGGGGTTTTCTCATTTTTAATAGTTCTGATGTTTAAATAAGTCCAGAAAAAACTTTTTTGCCTAATATAAAAATTGATTTGGTGATGCAAGAACGACTAAATCTGTATAATAGTATTGACTTTATCAAAATATTATACAAATATGACAATACAAAATTAACTAAATTATTAACAATCAGATAAATAAATAAAATTTAGCTAAAAATTATTTACAAATATATTTAAAATAATTACGTATAACTAATTAATGACAAATTAGTTAATTCATTTTCATCATATTTCCAATAGCATCATATTTCCAATAGCATCATCATATTTTTCTTTCCATTTTCCAACTATGCCCCAATCTTCATTTGCTATTTTAATTGCTGAAGTAGTAACCTGCCCCAATTTTGAAAAAGTAATGTTTTTTGATTTTAAAACGTCCGTTAATTTTTCTTCTCCCAAGCTAGAAACCGAAACTACTACCCTACTTTGCGCTTCGCCAAACCAATATGCATCGCTACGAATGTGTGCATCATTTTGCGAAGCAGAAAAACCAAGGTTATTTGCAAAAGCACTCTCAAGCAATGTTACAAACAATCCGCCTTCGCTCACATCATGTGCAGAAGCAATTAATTTTTCTTTTATTAATGAAGAAATAACTTGTTGTAAATTATATTCTTCTTCCAAATCAAAATGCGGACAAGGACTAAATTCTTCGCCAATTATTTTGTGCAAATATTCCGATGAATTAATATCGTTTCTACTTTCTCCAATTAAGTAAATGGCATCTCCATCATTTTTAAAATTCATTGTCATTTTATCGGCTACAGTATCTAGCAAACCAACCATACCAATTGTTGGTGTAGGATATACAGGTCCATCAGGACTTTGATTGTAAAAACTCACATTACCACCAGTTACTGGTGTATCAAATTTTATACAAGCTTCGCCCATTCCCTTTATGGCATTGCTAAATTGCCAATACACTTCTGGGTCGTAAGGATTACCAAAGTTTAAGCAATTGGTTACGCCCAAAGGCTCACCACCACTGCATACGATGTTACGAGCCGCTTCTGCTACTGCAATCATAGCGCCTTTGTATGGGTCTGCAAATACATAACGGCTGTTGCAATCTGTTGTTAATGCAAGTGCTTTGTTGGTAGGCTTTGCAATTACAACAGCTGCATCACTCACGCCATTAGTACTTGTATTACCTGCGCCCACCATGCTATCGTATTGCTCATAAATCCAACGCTTGCTGGCAATATTTGGTATGGCTATTAGTTTTTCTGCTACTTCTTTTAAATCTTGTGGCACTGGTATTTTGGATGCGTCAAATGCTTTTATTTTTTGTATGTATGCCGGTTCACGTACCTCACGTGTGTATTGTGGTGCGCCACCACCAAGCACAAGTTCATCTGCGGGCAACAAGGCTTCTAAAACACCATTCATAAAAAATTGCAACATGCCATCGTCCGTTACTTCGCCAATTTCACTGCAAGGCAAATCCCATTTTTCAAAAATATCAAGCACTGCTTTTTCTTTCCCTTTTTCTACAACCAAAAGCATTCTTTCTTGACTTTCACTTAGCAATAATTCCCAAGCTTTCATATCTTTCTGGCGAGTAGGTACTTTTTCTAAATCTATTCGCATACCTGCTTTGCCCTTTGCACTCATTTCGGCAGTTGAACATATAATGCCCGCTGCGCCCATATCTTGCATACCTACTACTGCTCCAGTTTGTATTACTTCCAAACAAGCTTCTAATAATTTTTTTTCTTGAAAAGGATCTCCCACTTGTACTGCTGGTAAATCTTGTGCACTGTCTTCCGTTATTTCTGCACTGGCAAAAGATGCCCCACCAATACCATCTTTACCTGTAGCACTTCCCACAAAAAAAACAGGATTACCTTTTCCTTCTGCAGTTGCAGAAACGGTTTCACCGTTTTTAAGAATGCCCACACTCATTGCATTTACTAGAGGATTGGTATGATAGCAATCTTCAAAATAAATTTCGCCACCTACAGTTGGTACACCAAAGCAATTGCCATAATGGCCAATACCTTTTACCACGCCCGATAATAAATGTTGCGTTTTAGCATCATTCAAATTTCCAAAACGCAAAGAATTTAACGAAGCAATTGGTCTTGCGCCCATGGTAAAAATATCTCTATTTATTCCGCCCACACCAGTAGCTGCGCCTTGAAAAGGCTCAATTGCACTTGGGTGATTGTGACTTTCTATTTTGAAAACAACCCCATATCCATCTCCAATATCCATCAATCCTGCATTTTCTTCTCCTGCTTTTACGAGCATTTTAGCACCATCACGAGGCAATGTTTTTAATAACTTTATTGAGTTTTTGTAGCTGCAATGTTCGCTCCACATACCACTAAATGCACACAATTCCGTAAAATTTGGCGTTCTCCCTAATTTAGTTTTTATTAATTCAAATTCTTCTTCTGTAATTCTTAATTGTGCTGCGGTTTGTGCGGTTATTTCCATGATGTTTGTGTGTATATATTTTGAACGTGTGCAAAGTTACCATTGCATTTTGTTTGCAGCTAATAAAACAAAGTCATTATTTTAACTATCTTCCCACATCTAAAAATGTAACCGTTTGTATTATTTTCTATTTGTCATATATTTTTTGGCTTGCTGTTATTTTATTACCAAAATAAAATTTTTGCAAAATACTGGCTTAAGTACAAAAATTATTTTATTGCTTTTTAGTCTTAAAGTTGGCGTTGGTATTATTGGAGGTTTGGTTAGTCATTTTTTAATGAATGATGTATCTGACATGCACTTTTACACGGTTCAAAGCCTTATAGAGTATGATAACTTAATACATCATCCCAAAATATTTTTTACAGATAGTTTACCTTCAGTTTATGAAAATGGCCTAGGTGATTTCTTTGGTTCTTCGTATTCATTTTGGAATGATTTAAGAAATAATATTTTGATAAAAACAATGGGGTTTCTAAATATTTTTAGTAGAGGCAATTACTACATAAATAGTTTGTTTTTTAGTGTTGTGGGTTTCTTTGGGCATGTAGCATTGTTCCGTATTTTTAAACATATTTATCCAAAACAACATTGGGCAATTATTATTGGTTGTTTTTTATTGCCTTCTACAATATACTTTACATCGCTAATTGGAAAAGACATGATGGTGTTTACAGCACTAAGCTTTTTTTGTTATTCACTTTATTTTTTGCTTGAAGATAAATGTTCAACTAAACGTATTTTTTTTCTTATTTTATTTTTCATTACCGTTTTATTGATCCGGAATTTTATTGCAGTTATTTTATTGCCTTGTGCACTTGCATGGTTTGTTAGCACTAAGTTTACCATAAAACCTTTGAAAGTTTTTGGAGCATTTTTTTTGTTTGCTTTTACAGGAATTGTTTTATCGCAATTTTTATCTGAAAAATACAACCCTTTAAAAATTGTGGTAGAAAAACAACAAGCATTTTTTGCACTTGGTATTGCAAAATCTCAATATCAAAACGACACATTACAACCAACCATAAAAAGCTTCATAGTTTCTGCGCCTACTGCGTTACGGCATTCCTTCCTATCTCCCTACCCTGCTGAGTTTGATAATATTTATTTAAATGAATTGGCAGCAGAAATAATATTGTATTTTCTATTATTTTTAATGATGCTCATTTTTAAAAATCATAAAAATAATACCAACAAAAACTTTATAATTTTTGCATTAATATTTACAACTTTAATTTTTCTTTTTACAGGATATATTACCACTAATGCAGGAGCTCTTGTGAGGTATAGAAGTATTTATTTTCCATTTTTAATTTTACCAATATTGTGTAATATTAATTGGGTGAGAATTAGAAAAAAAATAAGATAATTTTACCTCATTAACACTAAGACAATAAATGCGATTTTGATGATTATAGATAATGCAACTTTAATAACTTCCAACATTGAAAAGTTTTTCAACAGAAAAAATTAAGAAATATATATTATAAAAGAAACAACGATATAA
>JAYTGY010000364.1:0-2929 GCA_043733065.1 Ferruginibacter sp. | reverse complement strand
ACTATCGAAAATGTTTGCATAAATATTTTTATTTAGAAATTATACTGCAAGTAAATTTTTACACTCTTCCAGTAATGTTGTTTTATCAATTGCCACGGTACCTACTTCTTCGCACACGAGCCCACCAGCTATGTTGGCTATCTCTGCCATTAAACGCATATTCTTAGATGCCGCATAAACTACAGCAGCAACGGCAATAACTGTATCGCCTGCACCACTCACATCGGCAATGCTGCGTATATGTGTAGGTATAATAGCTTTGTCATTTTCAGCTTCGTAAAAAACCCCTTTTTCGGAAAGTGTTATAAAAGAAATATTGTGTTGCAATTTTTCATGCAATGCATCATGAATTTCGCAAAGCAATTTTTCAGATACATCATCACCCAAAATATTCAACGCTTCTTTTGCCTCATGCAAATTTGGTTTAAAAATATCTACGCCCTTGTATGCAAAAAAGTTTTTTCTTTTTGGATCTACAGCGGTTAAAATATTGTTCTCCTTACAAATGGCAATTACTTTTTCAATTACTTTTTGTGTAAGTACACCTTTATTATAATCTTCAAGAATAACCAAATTTGGTTTTTCTCGTTGCACGTATTTTGTAAAAGCGCTTATTATTTTTTCTTCTTCCAATGATGATAATGGGGTAAGCACTTCAGCATCTAAACGCATCATGTGTTGGTTTCTACTTATAATTCTTATTTTATTTGTAGTAATGCGCTCATTGCTCTCACCAATAAAATCAGTATTTATATTGTTACTTTTTAGCAATGCAAGCAATTGTTTTCCTTCGTCGTCGATGCCTACAAGGCTTATTGCATGTATGTTTGCGCCTAATGCTGTAACATTCAATGCTACGTTACCTGCACCGCCAATGCGTTGTTCTTTTTTACTCACTGCTACTACAGGTACAGGTGCTTCAGGAGAAATTCTATCAACCTTGCCCCACCAATAAGTATCTAGCATCACATCGCCTATCACGCCTATTTTAAGCGATGAAAAAGATTGGAAAAGTTTATTAAAATCTTCGGCGTTCATTATTTTTTTTGTTTGTTATTATTAGCTACTGCAAAATAATAAAGTGGAATACCAATAAGCGTAATAATTAAACCTGGCCATGTATATTCTGGCTTATAAATGATAAGCAAAATACAAAATGCAATACCCATTAAAATATATAATGCTGGTAAAAAAGGATATCCAAATGCTTTATAAGGTCGCTCTGCGTTTGGCATTTTTTTTCTTAAAATAAAAACCCCTGCAATAGTAAGTACATAAAAAATTACTACTACAAAAGAAACCATGTCTAACAAATCGCCATACTTTCCGCTCAAACATAAAGCGCAAGCCATGGCACATTGTATCCACAATGCAAATTCTGGCACAGCATTTTTATTCAACGTTCCTGCTTTTTTAAAAAACAAACCATCTTTTGCCATGGTGTTGTAAACTCTGGCGCCAGCTAATATTAACCCATTGTTGCAACCAAATGTAGAAATCATAATCATTACAGCAATTATTATCGTACCTACATTTCCAAAAATAACTTTGGATGCAGCTAAGGCTACTCTATTATTTTCTGCATGAGCAATATCATTTAATGGCAAAACTGCTAAGTACATTAAATTTGCTGCTACATAAATTAACGTTACAATTAGTGTTCCCAAAAATAAACTTAATCCAATATTTCTTTTCGGATTTTTTACTTCGCCAGCTATAAAGGTTACATTATTCCAAGCATCGCTACTAAATATTGATCCCACCATTGCAGCTGCAATACCGCCCATTAAAGCAGCACCAGCAATTGGCACTACAGTAAATCCTTTACTTACATCGCACTTATCAATTAATGAAGTTTTTGTGGCATGCCAAGCATCAGCCCAGTTAGCATTCCAAATATTTCCGTTTGATGCTAATAAAAAACCAAAAACAATTAAGCCAAATAATGAAAGCAATTTTACTGATGTAAATAATGTTTGAATTATTTTGCCACTTTGTATTCCTTTTGTATTTATAAAAGTAAGCAACACAATTAAAACGATTGATACAATTTGTGCAGCACTTATAGAAAAATGTGTAGCCACACCACAATCATTTGTACCAGTTTGTATTTGCCATAAAATATTTGTTTCGCTTAATTGAGGAACTAGGTAAGCAGAAAACTTACTAAACGCTACGCCAACCGCAGCAATAGTTCCCGTTTGTATTACCGCAAAAAAACTCCACCCATACAAAAACCCAGCCAACGGATTAAAAGCTTCTTTCAAATAAACATATTGCCCACCAGCTTTTGGAAACATGGCGCTCAATTCGCCATAACTCAATGCAGCGGTAAGTGTCATAAAACCAGTAATGAGCCAAACAGCAATAAGCCAACCTGCGCTGCCTACATTACGAGTTATATCTGCACTTACAATAAAAATGCCCGAGCCAATCATAGAGCCTGCTACAATCATTGTAGCGTCTAATAATCCGAGTGAGGGTTTAAAATCGTTGTTAGTATCTGCCATGGTAGTTGTTTAGGATGGCAATATAGTAAAAATGCTTTCTACAAAGTCAAAAACGTTAAGAATAGATAATTAAACTATTAAAAAATTATTTTGTTTTTGCATTTAATTCTTTCATGAACCAATCTATATACCTAAGATTTATTTGATAAGGATAAATTTCATACACTGCATTATCTTCATTAATCGTATAACCTTCTTTTAAATTTAAGTACGTTTCATGTAGCATTGCTAAAGTTTCTTTATACTTTTTTTGTTCATATAAAATTTCTGCTAAATAATATTTTGCATCAGAAAATTTTGAATAAATTTTTAACGCCTTATTGAAATAAATAATTGCATTTTCATAATTTTCTTTTTCCATTTTTATAATGCCGATATAAAAATATTCGAGATAATTAGCTTCTTTCCACGTTTTTTCG
>JAYTGY010000363.1:0-6278 GCA_043733065.1 Ferruginibacter sp. | reverse complement strand
CCTGCACCACGTTGTACATAAATTTCACAATCAAATCCACTGCCTTGAATATTTTTTCCAAGCCAACCGTTTTGTTTTGCTTCATCAATTGCATGTTCCAAAATATTGGTGATCCATGCGTACTCGCCACGTATGTAAATATAGCTAACGTTGCTGCCAAGCGCATACGACGATACAATCATTCCTTCTATCAAAATATGCGGAATAAATTCCATCAAGTATCTATCCTTAAAAGTACCTGGCTCACTCTCATCTGCATTCACCACCAAATGCCTAGGCACGCCTTCGGGCTTGGCAATAAAACTCCATTTCATTCCACACGGAAAACCTGCACCACCTCTACCACGCAAGCCACTTTTTTTTACTTCTTCCACAATATCTTCCGTCTTCATTTTAAGTGCCTTCTCCACACTTGCGTACCCACCCTCACGCCTATACACTTCGTATGTGCGTATGCCGGGTACATGTTGTTTTGCTAATAATAATTTTTTACTCATATTTATTTTTCACACTGCGAAACGGCGATTACAGCGTTCACAGTGATTTTTATTTTATTAAAAATGCTTGCGCATTTTTAATTTTTTTTGTTACGAACAAAGAAGCAGCTATGGTCATCATCGTTGTGTCACTCACTTCATCGGTATACCATTATTCATCTTTTATTATGCACTATTTAACTCCGTTATAAATTCTAATAATTTTATCAAAAATCACATTTACATTAATTCTCTTTTGCCTTCGAGATAATTTTTTATATTCATTAAACTTTAACAATGCATCAGGACTATCACTAATCATTTCTTCGAATAATTTATCTGTGTAGCTAATTACAGGAGCTCTGTCTCCTTTTTGCAAATAATAAAAATAACTTGGATTATAATTAATCTGAGAAACACTATTTGATTTAGAGTTATAGACAGAGCTTGTATGTCCGCTAAATTCTTGTCTATAGATATTAATTTTACCTTTTATTATTCTATCTAAAAAAAATCCATTTAAATTATTCCTTCTTAAATATGAATTACTTCTCTGAATTGCTACAATATTTTTAGACTCATAGTTAGTAGTATTGCCATCAATTGTTACAATATCTTTCGATCCTTTCGAAATAATATAAACTGAATTGCCTTCTAAAATTGTACCGTCAGCTAATTCAATAAATTCTTTTTTTCCTTCTTCCAAAAGATTGGATCTACTTTTATTAAATTTTTCTAATTCTGACATAGACACACAGCTAGATAATAGAATTGAGAAACAAAATATTTTAAAAAAATCTTTCATATTATATGTTATTTTGTTCTTTCGGATAATCAAAATTAAACATCCAATTCACGCCAAACTTATCTTCCAACATTCCAAACCTTGCTCCCCAAAAAGTATCTTGCAATTCCATGGTTATTTTTCCGCCTTCACTCAAGTTGGTAAAGGTTTTATTTATCAAATCCAAACTATCAAAATTTAATGATAAGTGTACTTGGTTGCCGCCTGTAACTTCCTTACCCGGTTGGCAATCGCTAATCATAAACTGCAATTTATCTGCTTCAAACAATGCATGCATTATTCTATCTTTTGCATCATCACTTATTGGCATTCCACTTTCGCCAAATGTTTGAGAGTGTACAATTTTACCATTCAATGCCTTTGCATAAAAGGATAATGCTTCGGCTCCGTTGCCATTGAAGTTTATGTAGGGTGTTATTGCTTGCATTGTTAAATTGCTAAAGGGTTATATTGTTTAATTGTTGATTGTGTTCTCATTTTTTCAATTTTGCCATCAACATTCTCATTGGGTGCAATGTTCTTGTAAATGGATTTAACACCAACCCCAACGATTCCAAAGTGGTTGCACCAAGCAACGGTTCATCACCTTCTTCTCCATACACTACAGGTGCAGGTCCACCTTCTCCCTCAAATTCAAAATACGCACTACACACTTTTCTTTTCAACACACTACCATCTGCTAAAGAAAAACTCATTTCTTTATATGGTTCTATTTCTAGCTCATCTAAAATTTTGCCAGGTACCAAACTATATATTGCTCCACTATCCACCAAAAAATTCACCTCCGCTACCTTTTCAGATTTGCGGTGTTCTTTTACAGTTAATATAGCGTTTGTTATTCCCATTAATTATTTTTCAAACTAAATTTTTCAAATGTTTGATTAGTTAATTTCAAATAAATATTTAAACTATCAAATTCAATCTCGTCATTCCAAGCCACACAAGCTCCTTCTTTTCCAATATATACTTTATCAAAAACTCCTTCCGATTCCCAAATACTCAGCATTCCCTTTTTACTAAAATCAGCAAAGTCAAATTCTCCATCTACCCCATCATCGAACTTTATAAAAATTTTGTACTTCCCTAATGATTTTACTTCAATTGGTAAAGGAATTCCTTTTATCATTTTTAGTTTAATTTTCCTTTATACAAATCATCTACAGGAAAAATCATATCCCAATCTTTCCCCCAAACCACATTTCCATTTTTAATTTTAAACTTTTTAAAATTATTCTCTTTTTTGTATTTATTGTATTGTGGATGGCTATGCGTTTCTAAAAATGCAATAAAATCTACGAGCTTCTTTTTATCATTACTAAAAAGAATTTCAAGCTTGTAGCTTTGAACATACTCAGCATTTATTATATTTATTTCCATCGTTATTTTTAATTATTCCTCACCACCGCATTCCTACACTCCTCAATTATCGCATCCACTTTTTCTTTTGTTAAATGCTCTCTATAATTTTGCCCAAGCTGCATCATAGGTGCGTAGCCACAAGCGCCTAAGCATTCTACTGTTTTTAATGTAAACATTTTGTCGGCTGTTGTTTCGCCTACTTTTATGTTTAGCTTTTGTTTTATATAATCCGTAATATCATCGCTGCCATTTATCATGCATGGTCCTGTGTGGCATACTTCAAAAACATATTTGCCCACAGGTTTTAAATTGTACATGCTGTAAAAACTTGCCACTTCATATACTTCTATTGGCTCTATGTTTAACAACGAAGCCACATAATCCATCACAGGCACATCTAGCCAACCATCAAAAGTATCTTGCGCTATATGCAATACAGGCAGCAAAGCACTTTTTTGTTTGCCTTCGGGGTAACGAGAAACAATTTTCGTTACCTCATTTAATTTTTCTTGTGAAAACTGAATACTCATTTATTAATTTTGTTATTATAAAATTCCACAAATTCTTTTTCTAAAATCTCGTCGTCTTTTCTTGCTTGTTCAAAAGTTTTTTTACTAGCTATTTTTTCTATTCTATTTGAATAATATCCTAATTTATTAAACCAAAATTCTTCCCAAAGTGAATAATAGTTTTTTAGATTCAAATTATTTATTTCAATGATTGTTTTCATTATTCATTTTTATAAATTAAACCGATTCCCAATTTGAAAACATTATTAATTATTCACTATAAATTATTCATTAACTAAGCGTCCAACTCCCCCGCTATCAAATTCAAACTACTCATTGTTATTACCGCATCGCTCAGCATACTTCCTTTTATTAATTCAGGATAAGCCTGATAATAAATAAAACATGGTCTGCGAAAATGTAAACGATACGGTGTGCGTCCACCATCGCTTATCAAATAAAAACCTAGTTCACCATTTCCACCTTCTACAGAAGAATATACTTCGCCAACAGGCATTTCAGTTTCGCCCATCACAATTTTAAAATGGTAAATCAATGCTTCCATTTTTGTATAAACATCTTTTTTCTCCGGCAAATAATATGCAGGCACATCTGCATGATAAATATCTGCTTCTGCACCTTTAAAGCTTTGTACTTTTTGATAAGCTTGTTTTATTATTTCTATACTCTGCCACATTTCATCTTGTCTTACTAAAAAACGGTCGTAACAATCACCCGTTGTTCCAACAGGCACCGTAAAATTCATGTCTTCATAACTACTGTAAGGTGTATGCACACGTACATCATAATCCACACCACTTGCTCTAAGGTTAGGCCCAGTGAAACCATAGTTCAATGCACGCTCTGCAGATATTGGTCCTACGCCTGTAGTTCTATCCATAAAAATTCGGTTGCGACGAAGTAGGTTATCAAACTCTTTCAACGTCTTTGGATATTCTGCTAAAAACTTTTCTAATTTTTCAAAAGCTTTGGCTGTAAAATTTCTTTCAAAACCACCTATGCGCCCAATATTTGTTGTAAGCCTGCTTCCACAAACTTCTTCATATATTTCATAAATCAATTCTCTGTATTGCATCACATACAAAAAACCTGTAAAAGCTCCTGTATCCACTCCCACAATCGAATTACAAATTAGATGGTCGCTTATACGAGCAAGCTCCATTATGATGATGCGCAAATAGTCAACTCGTTTTGGTGTTTGTACATTCAATAATTTTTCGCAAGTAAGGTGCCATCCCATATTATTTATGGGGCTGCTGCAATAATTTAATCTATCTGTAAGTGGAGTAATTTGGTATAGTGGTCTGCGTTCTGCAATTTTTTCAAACGCACGATGTATGTAACCCACGGTTGACGTAGCTTTTAAGATACGTTCACCATCCATTTCCAAAATATTTTGAAACACGCCATGCGTAGCAGGGTGCGTAGGCCCAAGGTTAAGTGTGGTTGTTTGTTTTTCTAAACTTCCTTCCGGTAAAATGATGTGTTCACTCATAGAATGATTGCTCAAGGAGCATTTATTTTTTACTTAAATCTTTTCAACTAATTTTTCAAAATCCTCTAAATCCAATTTTAAATCTTCTCTTATTATTTTCCTCATTAGTCCTTTTGGCAAGTCATTATTTTTATGAACAGGAATTGTTGTTACTCTTCCATCTTCATGTTTTAATCTATGATGTGAACCATTTATTCTAAAAACTTCAAATCCCATTTTCTCCAATAGTTTAATAAAATCTTTGCCTGAAAGTACAAGTTGTTTCTTACTCATAATATTTCATTAAGCTACTTCCAATTCTAATTCTCTAAATCCTATAAATTCATTATTAGTTTCTAATTTCTCTTCTTCCATACACATCACAATCACTTCTTCAATATTCTTCATAGCTTCATCAATAGTATTGCCATAAGAATGACATCCTTTAAAAGTAGGACAAGAAACGATATAAACTTTATCCTCGTCTTGTTCAATCAAAATCGGCAAGTGAATTTTGTGTTTCATAATTTTATTTTTTAACGTCCAAACATCTCATCATCCTTATCAATCCTTGTTTGATCCTCCAACGGAAATTCTTTTCTCATTGGAAAATAATCCATTTCATCTACATTTAAAATGCGTATCAAATTTGGATGCCCAACAAAATTCACCCCATAAAAATCATATGTTTCTCTTTCCATAAAATTGGCAGAAGCATATAATGATGTGGCTGTAAATACATCAGGCTTTGCAATATCAGTAAACACTTTAAAACGTATGCGCACATTGTCTCTCAAATTGTGTAAATGATATACCACACATAATTCTGCGCCTTTATTATCAGGATAATGAACGGCTTGTAAATCGGTTAAAAATTTAAAACCCAGTTCTTCATCATCAAACAAAAACTGCATCACTTTTACATTAATATCTTTTTCACCTACAAAAGTAAGCATGCCATAAGGTTGATCCCATTGGCTGAGTTGTTCGCCAAATTTTTCGGTAAGTTTTTGTTGTATTATTTCGTTTGTTAAAGCCATTATTTTATTCAAAAATGTTTTAAATCAATTTTATTGTATTCCATAACTATTCAACAATTCTTTGTATTGATCACTCGTTCTTCTTCGCAAACTTTCGTTATGTACGAGCTCTTGTATTTTCATAAAGCCATCTAAAATAGCTTCGGGCCTTGGTGGGCAACCAGGCACATACACATCTACAGGTATTACTTGGTCTATACCTTGCATTACAGAATATGTATCAAAAATACCTCCGCTACTTGCACATGCACCTACTGCTATTACCCACCGTGGTTCTGCCATTTGTAAATACACTTGCTTTAATATTGGCCCCATTTTTTTAGAAATTGTACCCATTACCATTAGCAAATCGCATTGGCGTGGACTAAAACTCATACGCTCACTACCAAAGCGGGCAATATCATAGTGGCTTGCAGCAGTAGCCATAAACTCAATACCACAGCAGCTTGTAGCAAACGGCAATGGCCAAATAGAATTTTTACGGGCAAGCCCAACTACTTTTTCAAAACTTGTAGCCATAAAACCATCGCCCATGTATCCTTCGGGAATACCAGCAAATTTTACAGTGTTGTTGTATTGTACGGGACGAGACAT
>JAYTGY010000362.1:0-5780 GCA_043733065.1 Ferruginibacter sp. | reverse complement strand
ATTTATTGTTTCAAATTTTGCTTGTAATAATTTTATGAATGCTTTTGTGGTTTCTTGTAACGCTATATTTTTGGAAAGCATGAGGTTGGCTTTTTCGATAAAGGGTTGTTGATAATTATTTGAGATGTTTTGTATTGGTAATTCTTCAATTTGAAATACTCTAAGTTCAATGTATCCTCCTCGTAAGCTTGTGTTTATATACTTAGTCCGAGCATAGAATGTAAGTAATTTTGAGTTTAATATTGTTAGAATATATTTTAAACTTAATTCTTTGCTTGAAGTAATGCAGTAAGTTGTATTAACAGGTATTAGGCCCACTTCGTCATAAAATGCTTCAATATTATAGCACAATTTTTTTAATATTATTTTATTTGCTATTTTATCTACTTCTCTACTTCCATTAGAGTCTTTATTTTGAATTGGATTAGCATAATATTTACCAATTTCTCCATTTGATATAATTTTATTTTGACCTTCAATAATATTTTTTGAAGTGGCTAATGGTCTCCAAACTTTAAATTGAGCTTTAGAAATTGAGTTAAGCTTTTCAATAATTGAGCTGGATTTATTTATTACGAGTTCAATTGATTTATCTATAAAGTCTTTTTTAGTATAGGCTGGTTGAAAATTATTCCTAATTTTTTGAAAATTGAATATTACTGGATATACTGATGCATCAACGAAAACATTTAAACTTGTTAAATCCCAAAAAGATAATAACTCTGTTTTATCTTTCAAATAGTCTAAAATTCCTTCTCCATATTTTGATGCCAAAAATTTATCGGGAGTGATAAACGAGAGAAAGCCATCTTGCTTTAAAATTGATTCTCCTCTTTCCATGAATAAAACATACAAATCATATTGATCTTTAGCACTTTTATAGTTTTTCTTTAAAAAGTTTTTATCATTTTCTTTAATATTTCTACTGCTCACATAAGGCGGATTCCCAATCACCACATCAAAACCTCTACCTACTTTCTTTGCGGTTACATATTCAACATCTGGTTCATTAACAATATTAAAATCTGTATTAATAATGCCATCATCATAATTGGTAATTTTCTCTGTAGGGTAATTGGTCGTTTCAGATTCTTTGTATGGTGTAAAAGTGTAGGGTTCGGTTTCATTTTCTGTATTGTCTCTGTTTATACCTACTTTCTTTGTATCAATAACAATCGGTTCAATATACTCTCCAAATACCTGCGGAAACTCCTTCTCCCAAATAAATGCTTTATCCCCTGCTACGGTTTCATCATCTATTAAACTATTACCACATTTTATATTGTTGTTTAGGCTATTTAGTTTTCTGCCCTTGCGTGCAGTACGCAGCCACAGGCTTAGTTTGGCAATCTCCACACTTTCTTCATTAATGTCCACTCCAAATAAGTTGTTTTCTAAAATGCTATTCTCTACATCAAATACAATACTACTGCCTGTTATGTTTGCTTCTAGCTCACTTATAAATTTATGCTCTGCTATTAAAAATTCCAACGCTTGATTTAAAAATGCACCACTACCACATGCAGGGTCTATGATGGTAATTTTTAATAACCAGTCTCTATATGCATGCAAATTTTCTAATAATAATTTTAAGGCTTTTTTCTTTTGTAGTGGATGATAATCTGCTTCTTCTATTTTTAATTCTGCTTTTTTATTTTTGCAAAGTGTGCCCACTGTATTTTCTACAATGTATTTGGTAATGTATTTTGGGGTATAAAAAACGCCATCTTTTTTACGTTTACTTTTTTCTGCAATGGGCTCGTGTGATTCAACAATGGGCTTAAGCCCATTGTTAGTAACCCCATTGTTAGTAATCCCATTGTTAGTAAGCACACTCTCTAGTTCTTCAATTTCTGTAAGCGAATGCTCAAAAATATGCCCCAAAATATTTACATCTATTTCGCTATTGTAATCGTAATTACTAAGGCTTAGTGTGGCTTCATATAAAATGGCATCGTCAATTATAATATTATCAAGCACATCATCTGGTGCAAACAAACCACCATTGTATGCAAAAATATCGTGCTGCTTTCCTTTGTGCCCAGTGTTTAAATAACCAAAGTATAATTTAAATCTTGCGTACAGCGGCTGGTAAGCATCCATATCTTTCAGCGAATTCCATTGCTCTAAAATTTTGCGCACACTGTTTGGTGGCACTAGCATTCTATCTTCTGCAAAAAATAAAAACAAAAAACGATCTAGTAACTTTTGTGTTTTTTTAAAGAGTAATAATTTATCGGTATTTGCATTTAGTTCTGCAATATTATTAAAGAGTGCTTTTCTAAAACCGCTGTATTCTTTGTATAAACGTTTAGTTACATTTTCTTCTACAGTTACACTTTCTACTTTTATGGTAGCAGCTACATTTTTAAAAATATTGTCTTTGCCAAGGCAGATGTACAAGAGCTTAAAGTTTTCAAAATCTAATTTAAATAAATCCCATTCTAAAAACTCAATAGCATTGTCAATATAAAACCGTAATTTTTGAAAATTAGAGGTAATAACATACTTGCAATTTTCTTGATTATTTTTATACCCAAAAGCTTGTATTTCTATTTGGTTTAAATTGATGGTATCTGTACCTTTTAACTCGATAATGGCCAATACTTTTTCACCATCCACAACAGCCCCATCAGCCTTTTTACTATCCTTTATATTTTTCAGTTCTGTTTTAAGATTATAATCTGGTTCAGGGTTTATGGTGTAGCCCAATATTTTTACAAATAGCTCTCTTAAAAATCCTTCTTGAAACTCTTCCTCCTTACTAGCAATAATATTTTTCTGTATGGTGGCGTTTAAAAAATAGCTTCTGTACAAAGCATATTGTTGCTCTAAAAGCGGTTTATTTTGCTCCGCTAAATATTTATTAAGTACCGATGTTTGAAATAATGGCATAACTAATTTTGGCTGCTATTTATTAATGGTGAAGATACAAAATTGAATGTCATTTATTAATGCAAAATTTTTATTTTTGAACAATGAATCATTTTCCAAAGAGATGACATCTTTTTAAAAGATGTCATCTCTATTGGCACTAATTTTAAACCATGACCTACACCCTCCAAAAACTCCCCTCCTCCATGCACTATATTTTGCTCGACGATAAAACAGTAGCAAAACTTACCAAAGGCGGCAACAAAAGAGTAATCTGTACCATCAACAAAACAGAAAAATTGCATGCCGCTATTATGCCCAAAAAAGATGGTGGGCATTTTGTAATTATCGGCTCTAGTATCTGCAAAAAATTAAAATTAAAAGTAGGAGCGGAGATAAAAGTAAGTTTTGTAATAGACAAAACCGAATACCAATTTGATATGCCCGAAGAATTAAAAGAAGTGTTGGATACAGATGAAGAAGCCAATAAAATATTTCATGAACTTACACCTGGTAACCAACGTGGACTTATTTATTTGCTCAGTCTTGTAAAAAGCAGTGATAAAAAAATAGAACGGGCACTTAAAATTGCAGAAAGTATAAAAAGGGGTATTACAAAGCAGCAGTTGGTTCTTAAGTAAAACGCAATATAAGTCCTCACCCTTAACCTCTCCACTTCGTGTAGAGGGAGAAGTAGAAGATAAGGTACTAGATTATGCAATTGATTATGTATCGAGAAAAATAAATTAAATTGTCAATCTATTGCATAATAAAAGATGAATAATGGTATGCCAATGAAGTGAGTGACACAACGATGCTGACCATAGCTGCTTCTTTGCTGGTCAACAAAAAAAAGCCATGCATAAAAAAAACATTTTAATTCTTTTCCGAATCTTAAATTTGTGCTTCACTATACAATTACATTTTTTTGGACAATACTATTTTACTAAAAGCCTTTACTCATATGTGCCAAGCAAAAGCTATGGCAGCAATTTATGAGGCTAACAGAACGACTTGCAAATATGTACACAGCACAAGCCTTGGGCACGAAGCCATACAATTGGCCACCGCTTATAATTTGCTGCCATGCGATTATGTGAGTCCGTATTACAGAGATGAAAGTATGATGCTAGGCATGGGGTTTGCACCATACACAATGATGCTACAATTACTTGCCAAGGGCGAAGATATTTTTAGTGGCGGCAGGAGTTATTACAATCATCCAAACTATAGAGGAGATGATAAGCCCACGATTATACACCAAAGCAGTGCTACGGGAATGCAGGCTATTCCTACAACAGGTGTAGCACAGGGGTTGAAGTATTTGAGGACAATAGACGACAGACAACAGACGACGGACAACGAACAACAGACAACTAAATATGAAAAAGAGATTCTAGAAAACAAAGAATCCGAAACGAGAAACGAGAAACGAGAAACGGAAAAAAATAATCAAACCCTCAATTCAATAGTAGTCTGTTCTTTAGGCGATGCATCCGTAACAGAAGGCGAAGTAAGCGAAGCTTTTCAATTCGCAGCTTTGCATCAATTGCCGATAATATTTTTGGTGCAGGATAATGACTGGGGTATCAGTGTAACAGCAGCCGAAGCAAGAACAAGCAATGCTTATGAATTTATAAAAGGATTTACTGGTATAAAAAGGATAAGTATAAATGGGGCGGATTTTACAGAGAGTTTTGAAACCATGCAAGATGTAATAGCAGATGTGCGTGAAAATTGTTGTCCATATTTGGTGCATGCAAAAGTGCCGCTGCTAGGGCATCATACAAGTGGTGTGCGAAAAGATTTTTATAGAGATGACAATGAATTGGCTAAACAAGTTGAGCAAAATCCGTTTGTGCATTTACGAAAAGTTTTATTGCAAAATAATATTGCTGAAAATGAATTATTACAAATAGAAAACGTTGCATATAGTTATATAAAAACTGAATTTGATAAAGCAGTAGCATCGCCAGAGCCAGATGCAGCTACTGTTTCCAATCATGTTTTTGCGCCAACAAATATTATTGAAGAAAAAGGTGAACGCTCACCTGAAGGCAATGAAAAAGTATTGATGGTGGATGCTGCATTGTTTGCCATAAGAGAAATAATGGAAGATTGTCCCGAAGCTGTTTTGTACGGGCAAGACGTAGGACGCAGGCTTGGCGGTGTTTTTAGAGAAGCAGCAACATTGGCTCAACAATTTGGCGACCACCGAGTTTTTAATACCGCCATACAAGAAGCATATATTATTGGTAGCACCGTTGGTATGAGTGCGGTTGGTGTAAAACCCATTGTAGAAGTACAATTTGCAGATTATATTTATCCAGGGTTGAACCAATTGGTTACAGAAATTTCTAAAAGTTGTTATTTGAGTTGTGGCAAATTTCCTGTGCAAACACTCATACGTGTGCCCATAGGTGCGTACGGCGGCGGTGGTCCCTACCATAGCGGAAGTGTAGAGAGTACTTTGCTTACGATAAAAGGTATAAAAATAGTTTACCCAAGTTGTGCTGCCGATATGAAAGGCTTGCTGAAAGCGGCTTTCTACGACCCCAACCCAGTAGTGATGCTAGAACACAAAGGCTTATACTGGAGCAAAGTGCCAGGCACCGAAGAAGCAAAAAATACAGAGCCAAGTAGAGATTATATTATTCCATTGGGCAAAGGAAATATTGTATTGCATGCCAATGATGATAAAATAAATAATGGTGAAACCTGTTGCATCATTACCTACGGCATGGGTGTGTATTGGGCAAAAGCTGCCGCAAAAAATTTTGCTGGGCAAGTTGAAATTATAGACTTGAGAACATTGTTTCCATTAGATGAAGAACTGGTTTTTGCGACTGTAAAAAAGCACGGAAAATGTTTGATACTTACCGAAGAGCAACAAAACAATTCTTTTG
>JAYTGY010000361.1:0-7501 GCA_043733065.1 Ferruginibacter sp. | reverse complement strand
GATTTTGCATCGGCCATTTCGTTGTAGTCAGGGAAAACCCTTTGCGCAGCAATGTATGTAAGCGCCACCACACTTGCCCACTCATTCAATGCATCATGCTTCATACAACATGCAAGCACACGGTGCAAACTCATACTACTTATCTCAAACGTTTTAAGGTTGTGTACATAATCTATTTCTGTGTAGTGCTTGCCCTTGCGCACATTTATACTCATACCAATAGAGTGTAAAATAAAATCGAACCCACCGCCAAAATGCTCCATTGTTTTTGTAATCAAATTTTCTACATCATCTGCACTGCTCACATCGCAAGCAATAACTGGCGCACCTATTTTTTCTGCCAACTTATTTATTTCTCCCATACGCATAGCCACAGGTGCATTGCTCAGCACAATTTGCGCACCTTCTTCATGGCATTTAAGCGCCGTTATCCATGCAATAGATTTTTCATCTAGCGCACCAAAAATGATTCCTTTCTTTCCTTTTAGTAAATTATACATCGGTTGGCTTATTGGTTTAGTTGTTGATTAATGAGGTGCTAAGTTAATAATATTTTTTAAAACGGTTTGGGGCTGTGGGCAGAAGAACTTTAATGAGCATTTGTTCGGTCTCCTTCGCTGTTCCGTATATGTATGTATGCGTATGCCGCCGCAGGCGGCACGCATACATACATACACATCGCTCAGTCCACCGCAGCTGGATGGGCAATAAATCTTTTTTCGGCTTTTATTGAAGAGGAGATTTAAGCGGATGCGACTTGGAGAAGAGAAATCCATAAAATTGGAAGTTTCCTAATTCAATAGAAATTCTAAAATATCTAACATTAAATTCTTTTGTATATTTGGTAAGGATACCAAAATAATAACTATATGGATTTATTCAAAGCTGAAGAAAGAACTGTAAGACAAATCTTAGGGAAAAAAGAAACACTTTTTCAAGTACCCCGAAATCAAAGAGATTACGTTTGGGAAGAAAAGCAATGGAAAGAGTTTTGGGTAGATATAACAGATTGTATCGAATTTGAAGACGGAGAAATTGTAAATAAAGAATATTTTATAGGTAGTTGTGTTTTGACTTAAGAGAAAAAAAATATTGAAAGTATTGTAGATGGACAACAAAGATTAACTACAATAACAATAATACTTTCTGCTTTGTATGATGTATTTAAACACTTAGATCAAGAACAATTTTTAGATGGTATTTATTCATACTTATATAAAAAAAATGATGATGGGGAAGAGTACTTTACAATTAAAAATGAAAGTATAGATCCCTATTATTCAGAAATTATATTATACAAAGGACCTGAAAAAGAAATAATACAACCTGTAAAAGAACAAGAAAAAAGGATTCATAAATGTTATTCTTTTTTTTATAAAACTTTAATTGAAAAGGCAAATGAATTTGAAATTGAAGTAGGTATAAAATATTTGACAGCTTTCAGAACCCAACTTTTAGATTTGAAACTAATTGAAATATCTGTAAATAGCACAATAGACGCTTATACAATATTTGAAATTTTGAATGCAAAAGGAAAACAATTAGAGGTCGGTGATAGAATGAAAAATTGGATATTGAAAAAATTACCAAAGACATTTCCAAGTGATCAAGCAAAAATTAAATGGGAAAATATCATATCTAATATAGAACTTGTATCAAAAACGGAAAATAATTTTAGTAACTTTATTAATCACTACTGGATATCTAATTTTGCTAAATTAAAAGACGATGATGACATTTATCATGATTTTAAAATTAATGTTTCTAAAGAAAAAATGGTTGGCTTTTTGAATGATTTAGAGCTTAATTCTAGGTATTACATTGAGATTTCGCTTGCTAATAAAAATGAAGTTTTAACTGAATTACAATTTATTCTAAACAGCTTTAAGCTTTTTAGAACAAGCCAAGTTCGGCCACTTTTACTTTCTTTGTTTCATAATTATTACACTAAAGTAATTACTGAATTGGAACTAACAAAGTATTTAAGGAAAATAGAAAATTTTCATTTTGTCTTTTCTGCTATTTGTGCTACACCAGCAAATCGTGTTGAAAAACTATATCATTCTTACCCTTCTCAAATAAAGAAAAATTTTAGTAAAAAATTAATGATTGATTTTTTTACAGAGTTGAATGAAAAGAAACCGGATTTTCAAATTTTTAAAAGAAATTTTGTGTTAAAGGGATATTCAAATAAAAATCCCGATTTGAAAACTAATAGAGTTCTTGTAAATTATATTTTGCAAAGAATTGAATTTTTTAAGCAAAATACTTCAGAGTTTAAAATAAATGATATTTCCATTGAGCATATTTTACCTGACGATGGGTCAGAACAGAATTCTAAAATTGGCAACTTAATTCCATTGTCATCTAGTATTAATCAGAATTGTGGAGATGAAGAATTTATAAAAAAAATCTTGAAATATAAAAATTCAAATTATAAAACTGTGAAGAATTTTCTTGAATATAATGATAAAAAGATTGATTGGAATGCCGAAGACATAAATGAAAGAACGGATGCTTTAGCTACCCTTGCTTATAATGAAATCTGGAAAATTATTTAAGTTTTTTATTGCATCATGAAATTCACCAGCATCTCCGACACCCACGATAAACACAGCCACCTACAACTCCCCGCAGGCGATGTGCTGATACATGCAGGCGATGTGTCGTCTATTGCTAAAGAATATGAGATATTAAATTTTTTAAATTGTTTTTGCAAACTAAGATTATGACTAGTTATTAATACAAAAAATCCCAAACTCAACAGAGCTTGGGATTTTTTGAAAACTAAAACCAAAACTAATTTTAAAAAATATACCTCAATCCAAATTGCATCTGCCATCTAGATATTAAATCTGGACTAGCCGTAAATGTACTTTTAGTAGATGGATCAAAATTAAATATCGGTTGCCCAGTTCCACTAAAACCAGAAACAGATAATGGTTGGTAGAAACCAGAGTTGGTAGCTAATTTTCTTACGCCCCAACTGCTGTTTAATAAATTACCTACATTTTGAATATCGATACTAAACTGAACCGTATTTTTCTTTTTGCCATTTTTAAAATTAAAATCTTGCAATATTCTCATATCCATTTGGCTAAACCATGGTGTAGAGCCTGCGTATTTTTCTGTGTATTCGCCACGGCGTTGGCTTAAATATTTATCGGTAGCCAAGTAGTTTTTAAAAGTAGCTCTTTGTACTGCTGGCGCTTGCACCACACCAAATACATCTGTATAGTTTGAAAACTGCATTACGTCAACTTCTTTATCTGTAGGTACATAAAATAAATCGTTTGTACCTGTACCATCGTTATTAATATCACCACCATATACATAAGCAAAACGATCGCCACTTACCCAATTGGCAAAGAAGGAAACAGTAGTAGCATACTTTTTTTCTGCGCCATACTCAAACTTTTTTATACCTGCTAATACAAAACGATGCTTGTTGCCATACAAAGAAGTAGAGTTTTTAGCTTCGTTTGCATTATTCAATATCGGATTTCTATCAAATGCATCGCTAGATATTTCTGCAGAAATAGAACTTGCATCTTTTGCAATTAAATAATTGTACGACCCTTGCATGTACCAACCATTTTTAAATGTTTGTACGGCTTGTAAACTTACATTAAATTGGTAGCCAGTATTTTTTGCATTGGTAAATACGTACGTGTTATTTGTTGTAAAAGGTCCGTCCGTACCTTTATCTGTAGCTTTATATACTTTCCTATTATCTCCAGTGCCTGAGTTTAAAACGCCAGTTGGGGTTCCTAAATTATAATTGCGTACCATCATAGCTCTTCTATCTTTTGAGTAAGCAATATCTGCAGATAGAATTGTTCCTGTTTTCAATTTATAATCTAACCCAAGATTGCTTCTCCAAATTTGCGGCCATTGGAAATTTTTATCTGTAGCATTATAAAAACCTGTGTAAGGGTTTGCTTGTTGGTTACCTATCCATACAAAAGGAAAACGACCAGTAAACAAACCTGTACCTCCTCTTAGCACAGCCGTTTTATTACCATTGATATCCCAGTTAAATCCTATTCTAGGAGATATCAAAGGCTTTTTTGTAGGGAATGCAGTATTATCTAAATCTTTACCTACACCATTTGTTATTTTATTTCCATTAGCATCAAACAAAACTTGTGGGTCGTTGTTGGCTATAGTTGGTGAGCCTTCTTGAAATGTTCCTTTAAAAGTTCCATCTCCATTAAAATTAGGATTCTTAAAACTAGCATTAGAGTATGATGGAGCATCAATTCTTAAACCATAAGTCAATTTAAAATTCTTACTAGCCTTCCATTCATCTTGCATGTAAGCCGAAAGCTGCGCTACAGTTAGGTAATAAAATGTCCACTGATTAGCGGCAGCTCTATTTTTAGCATACGCAACATCAGCACTCAGAGGATATGCACCAAAAACATATGCGCCATCAACAGGTACACTGTCTCTAAAAGTTTTTATATCTGCATTAGAAAATACAGCGGGGCCATATCCTGTAAGGTTAAATGAATTGGCAAATTTAAAAGATTCGTAAGATGCACCAAAAGTAAGTGTATGCTTAGGCAAAATAATATTGAAATTATTTGTAGCTTGAAAAGCATCTTGATTTAAAATATTGTTTATAGAAAATGGTTCATGACCTGCGATAATATAACGCACACCATTTTTTGTAATATTCACAACAGGAAAAGGGGTAGAAAGTGGATCTCTACTATCTCTAAATTGTGTATAAACCAATCTTAATTTGTTGGCATATTTGCTACTAAAATTCGATTTTAATTCAGCACCAAAAGAATTTAATTTATTGTTTATTCTATACCCAGAGTTTCTAAATTGTAAAGTTGTAAAATCAGGGCCACGGCGACCAATGGCACTTGGATGCGCAGGTTTTTCTTTAGAGGCATCTAAGCCATTGTAGGTAATGGAAAGACTATTATTGTTGTTTATATTCCAATCTAATTTAGCCAACCACTTGCTGCTTTTTTGTTTGTAGTTAAAACCTTGGTATTCGCCTGTTTCGTAACCAAATTTATTTTTAAGAATGGTACGCACATCTATCAAATCTTGCTCTAGCACACGAGAGGCATTATTTTTATCTGCGTTGGCGGCTGTTTGCCCTAAAAAAGCGGTTGGTGCATCTTGTCTTTGTTCTGTTTCAAAATTTACAAAATAAAATAATTTATTTTTTTTGATAGCGCCACCCAATGCAAAACCTACTTGGTATTGATCAAGCTTTGGCACAGCTACTTTTGTTCCATTTATTTTTTTACCTGTTAGGCCTTCGTTTCTGTAAAAACCATACACAGTACCCGCTAATGTATTGCTCCCACTTTTGGTAACGGTATTTACGCCTGCGCCTGTAAAGCCCGCCTGTGTTACATCATAAGGTGCTATGTTTACTTGTATTTGGTCTATTGCATCTAGCGATACTGGTTGAGAACTTGTTTGTCCACCCGGTGTAGGTGCATCTAAACCAAACGGATTATTAAATACAGCACCATCTAAAGAGTAGTTATTGTATTGCCCATTTCTACCAGCAAATGAAGTTCCATTTACTGTACTAGATGCAGATGGTGTAAGTCTTGTAAAATCATCGGCACTTCTACTAATGGTTGGCATTTGACGAATTTGGCGTGAGCTTATATTGGTAGAAGCTCCAGTGCGTTGCCCATCAAATAATTTAGATTTTGATGCAACAGTTACTATTTCTAAATTGCCATCGCCAGCTTGTAATTTAAAATCTACAGCAGTATTTTGCCCCAATTCTAAGATAATGTTCTCTTCCGTTTTCGAAAGATAGCCAGTATAAGTAACTACAATAGTGTAAGGCCCACCTACTTTTAAGTTTGGCACTACATATGTACCATTACTTTGAGAAACCGTAGATTTATTTATACCTGCATTGGCATAAGAAATTTTGATTGTAGCACCTGAAAGTGCCTTCCCATCTGTATTTGTAATGTTCCCACTTAGGGTTGCAGTGGTAACTTGAGCGGTTACTGAGAGGCTGATCATGCTTACAAAAAAAGCCATAATTACCTTAAAAAGGGTGTTTTTGATCATAAAAATGTTGTTAGTTTAATAATTTGATAACAAAATTATAACAATCAATTAACGTACCAATGTTAAGTTTTTATTAACAAAACTGAGGCTTTAATTGTACAGACTATGTGAGAACTTTTTTTTGTTCTATAATTTTTTTTGTAGTATTAATTATAAATTATAAAAGTAAAAATTGCTGAAACGTTCCACTTTTGATTTGCTTTTTGAAAATGATTTACGCAAACAAAAAATCACTTTAAATATAAAGTTTTCATGATTATATTATTGTTTTGAAAGTTACGAACATGATAAAAAAACATTGCTACCTCGTTGTAAAATAAATCTTCTATTTTTGAAAAATTATTACAACAACCCATTTTGAAATTCACAACCATCTCCGACACACACGGTAAACACAATAGCCTACAACTCCCCGCAGGCGATGTGCTCATACATGCAGGCGATGTATCGTCTATGGGTAAAGAGTATGAAGTTTTAAATTTTTTAGATTGGTTTGCCAAGCAAGATTATGAGTACAAAATTTTTATAGCAGGCAATCATGATTTTTATTTTGAGCGCATGCCCGATACAGATATACAAAATATTATTCCAAGCAATGTTATTTATTTAAACGATAGTGGCGTTACTATAAATGGTATCAATATTTGGGGTTCGCCCATATCGCCATGGTTTTACGATTGGGCTTTTAATAGGCACAGAGGTGCACCAATACAAAAACATTGGGATTTAATTCCAAATAACACTGATATTTTAATAACCCACGGCCCAGTGTTTGGTATACTAGATTATACAACAAGTGGCATGCGTGTGGGCTGCGAAGATTTATTACTAAAAGTAGAAGAAATAAAACCAAAGTTTCATATATGTGGGCATATACACGAAGCGTACGGGCAAGTAGAAAAAAATGGTACTACATTTATAAATGCAAGTGTGCTTAATGAAAAATATGTTTTGGTGAATGAGCCAATTGTTTTTGAGTTGTAATTTTTATAAATCGATTGATAAGAACTTTCTTGTAATCCGACAGAAACTTCGATTAGAAAAAACTTTCAACCTTAAACCTTCAACTTTGAACTAAATTTTAATTCATCATCTCCTTTGCATTTGCAATGGCAGCAGCAGTAGGCTTTTCGCCACTTAGCATTTGCGCAATGGCTACAATTCTTTCATCGTCGTTTAATAAGCGTACAGATGTTTGTATGGCATCGTTTACGATTTGCTTATACACAAAATAATGTGCAGCTGCTTTAGCGGCTATTTGCGGTTGGTGGGTAATGGCTATGAGTTGATGGCTTGATGAAAGATCTTTCATTATAATGCCTACTTGTTTTGCTGCTTCGCCGCTTATACCTGTATCTATTTCATCAAATATTAAAACGGGCAGTTGCAATTTTTTTGCTACCAACGATTTTACAGAAAGCATTAAACGGCT
>JAYTGY010000360.1:0-4470 GCA_043733065.1 Ferruginibacter sp. | reverse complement strand
CCCTACTGCAAGGCGTATGCGGAGGACCTACCTCCATCTTTTGTATAGCATTGAATAAACTTTACATGTTATTCATTCATGGCGCACCGAACCAAGGCGCAGAATACTAAAATAAAACCTTCAAAAAAATTATTTAGCTTGCAATATTGAAAATGAAGCTATTGAAAATTACTTATCCAAACTAAAAAGCAAATTCCTTTTTTGCTTCTAAAATTCGATAGCTTTACCACAAACTTTGCCCCCACAATGTTTAAAAAATTATTTCTAAAAATACTTCCGCTAGGTTGTACATTATTGTTATTATTCCCCTACAAAAAAACTATTGCATGGGGCCCAGAAGGTCATGCAATAGTAGGAAGGTTAGCTATGCAATTTGTAACCGACGATGTTCGAAAAAATGTATTGGCTGTTTTGGGCAATACATCTATAGATACTGCTGCAAATTGGATGGATATCATGAAATCTAATAGCGATTATGATTTTATGAAAAGCTGGCATTACCTCGATTTTGCAAAAGATAAAATTTATGAACCTAACAATAATGACAATATTGTAAACAGACTTATTTTTACATATAACGAATTAAATCATAAAAATACCTTGTGTTCTGATCAGATACAAAAAGATCTTTTTATTTTACTACACCTTATGGGAGATTTGCATATGCCATTGCATGCAGCTTATGATGATGACAATGGTGGCAATAAAGTAATGGTACAATATGATATCATAAAAACACATAACCTTCACCGCTTTTGGGATGAAGATATTATTGCCTTTGCAAAAATTACGGATAAAGATTGTTTGGATTTGTATAAGTCGGGTAGCATAATTTATAAAAAAGAAATTGACTTTTTACAATGGATGAAAGAAAGTAGAAGTTTATTGGATGGTGTGTATGATTACCCTGGTTTTATGCTTAGCCAAGCTTACCTCAACAAAAATAAAATAGTTGTACAAAAACAATTGTTACTTGCTGGGCTAAGGCTTGCAGATTTATTGAATAAACTTTTTGCAGCTGCCGCACCAAGCATAAACTTTGAAGCTGCAACAGCAAAGTACAGTAATGGAATTAATTTAAATGATATCATAAAAAATATTGGGAAAAAAGTAACAGTTTGTGCAGCGGTATATTACATTAAATCATCCACTAGTATTACACAAATAAACCTTGCTGCCAAATATCCAAATTGCCCACTTACTATTGTTATTTTTGAAAAAAATTATAAAAATTTTAGTGGCATAATCGAAGGACTCTATAAAAACAAAAATATTTGTGTTCAAGGAAAAATAGAAGACTACAAAGGCAGGCCACAAATAATTATTGAAAAGCCAGAAGATATTATTGTATTATAATTATTGATTGATAATACACTGTAGCAAAAATAGTTTCCCTTATTTTTAACATTCACAACTATTTGAAAATTAAACATACCTATCATATTCTAATTTTTCTTAACTTTAGTTTCTAATCATTTCTTCACCAAAAAATTTGTTTTATGAAAGTAGCAGATATATTAAAAGCAAAAGGAAACAATGTTTATGGAGTAACATCCAATGCAACTGTATTTGATGCATTAAAAACTATGGCAGAAAAAAACATTGGTGCACTAATGGTGATAGAGCAAGAAAAGCTAATTGGTATTTTTTCGGAAAGAGATTATGCTCGCAAAATTGTTTTGCAAGGCAAGGCATCTCATGATACGCCTGTGTATGAGATAATGACGAAAAATGTATTAACTGTATTATCGGATGATAGTTTGGAACACTGCATGTCGTTGATGAGTAAAAATAAAGTACGGCATTTACCAGTGGTAGATAATGAAAAAGTTGCAGGCATTATTTCTATATCGGATGTGGTAACGGCCATTATAGAAAACCAGCAAGAAACCATAAAGTATTTAGAGCAGTATATTGCACAGTAGTTTGGTTGCGGGTTACGAGTTTGTTGGTTACTGGTTAATGAGCTGTGGTTTTATTTATTTTCAGATTACACAAAATATATTTACCAGCTTCCACTAGCACCGCCACCACCACCGCTTCCGCCTCCAAAACCACCAAAGCCTCCACCGCCGCCTCCACCACTCCATCCTCCTCCTCCACCGCTATTTAAAATGGCATTCCAAAAAATAGCATCTGCAATACCTCTTTGCCCACGGCGACTCATGAAAGTACCACCTCCACCACCGCCTCTACGAGACATGATGAAAAATAATATCAATAAAATAAAAATAAAGAAAAGCATGCCTCCACCGCCGCCGCTACTTCTGTCTCTTTTTACATTATATTCTCCTTTTACTGCTAATATTATTGAGTTAATACCATTATCTATGCCTCTATAATAATCATTGTTCTTAAAACTTGGTACAATATCATTATCAATAATATGCTTGCAAGTAACATCAGGCAATGCTCCTTCTACCCCATAACCAGTTGCAATATTTAATTTTCTATCTTCCGTTGATATCAATAATACGACACCATTGTTATTTTTCTTTCCGCCTACACCCCATGCCCTTAATAATTTTTGGTTAAAATCAGCAATATCATTTCCTCCCAAATTAGGCACTATTACAATAGCTATTTGTGTAGATGTATTATTGTCTAAATCAATTAATTTTTGCTCAAGTGCACCCTGCTGTTCTATTGTAAGTATGCCAGCAAAGTCATTTACTAATTTTTGTTGAGTAGGCTTTTGAGAAAGTAGTTTTTGAATATCAAAATTTGTTTGACAAAAAACAACTATACCTAAAAATAAAGCTATAAAAGAAAGGAGTACTTTTTTCATTATTTGTTTTAAATGCAGAAAATATGTTCTTTATTTTCCAAAAACAATATCATCGGGCAATTCGTTTTTATCTGTAACTGCGTTGTAAGGAAATTTTTCTTGAAGCGTATCACCTATAGTATGAATACATTTTACAATTCCATCGCAAATATGCTCAACTTCAAACTGACTAATCATTTGCTTTACTGCATTGCTCCAAAATAGTTCCCCAACTTGGTTGTATATTCCTTCATCGCCAAATAAAACTAGCTCCTTATGAACCATGGCTATGTAAAGAAGCACTGCATTTCGGCAATCTGTCTTGTCCATTTTTAGATTATAAAAAACCTCAGCAGCTCTATCCATGGGATCTACATAGCTATTTTTGCTTTCTACATATACACGTATCTCTCCACTTGTATGTAGCTCAGCTTTTCTAATAGCATTTACAATACGAAGTTTTTCCTCTTCGGAAAAGAAAGGAGCTTTTTTGAATAAAGAAAATATACCCACAATAGTTTTAAATTATTATTACTTACTAAAATCAACTTTTGTATCTTCTGCACCTTTCTCTGCTTCGTAGTTTTTCATTTTCGAATACCCAAATAAACCTGCAAGTATATTACCAGGGAATCTAATTACTTTATTATTGTATGCAGTAATACCATCATTCCAGTCTCCTAAAGCAACTGTTACTCTATTTTCTGTTCCTTCAATTTGTGCTTGCAAATCTTTGTACAAACCAGTAGCTTGTAATGTAGGGTAAGCTTCAATATTTACATTTAAAGCGGCCCTACCCACAGCACTTAATTGTTTATCAGCTGCTGCTACTTGCTCAGGCGTAGAGTTTGGGTTTATTTCTGGCACACGAGATCTCATTTGTACTATTTTAATAAGTGTAGTATCCTCATTTCTAGCAGCACCTTTTATTGTACTCACTACATTTTCATACAATTTAGCTTTACGGTTATACTGTGTTTGCACTTTACCCCACAAGCCATTAATATCGTTTTGTGCTGTAGCCATACCGTTTCTGCCTGATATTGCCCATAATGCAAGAATTCCAACCACAACTAAAATAATAATACCTGAACGTTTCATAATTTGTTTGTTTTAAGATTAGAGGCTAAAAGTATGAAAAAATTACATCTACCTACATTTCTTTTTATGCAAATGGTATTTACAACTTACAATCGGGTAAAAAATAAAATAAATGGGCAACTAATGCCCAACAAATTGTAATTTTGCACTTCAAAAAATATTAGTAAAAATTAAAATTTAAAGAAATGAGTTCAGTAAAAGTTGCCATCAATGGTTTTGGAAGAATTGGTCGTTTGGTGTATCGTCAAATACACAATATGGAAGGAATAGATGTAGTAGCCATAAACGATCTTACTAGCCCTGCAACGCTAGCTCATTTATTAAAGTACGATAGTGCACAAGGTCGTTTTAACGAAAAAGTAACTTCTACCGAAAACTCAATTATTGTAAACGGACACGAAGTAAAAGTATATGCACAAAAAGACCCAGCACAAATTCCTTGGGGTGCGCATAATGTAGATGTAGTAATAGAAAGCACTGGTTTTTTTACAGATGCGGATAAAGCAAAAGCACATATTACTGCCGGCGCAAAAAGAGTGGTAATATCTGCACCAGCCACTGGCGATTTAAAAACAATTGTATTTAATGTAAACCATGCAATA
>JAYTGY010000359.1:0-4745 GCA_043733065.1 Ferruginibacter sp. | reverse complement strand
AGGTATAAGTGTAAGCCCGCTTGCATGTAAGCATAAAAACATTATTTGAGAATTGCTGGCTCGTTCTTTATCTGGATTAAGTGTTTGCAAACTTTCCATGGCTTTTAAGCCAAATGGTGTAGCGGCATTATCTAAACCCAACAAGTTTGCAGAAAAATTCATCATCATATGCCCAATAGCTGGGTGGCCTTTTGGAATTTCTGGAAAAATTTTAGAAAAAAATGGCCCAATGATTCTGCTCAATACATTTATACCGCCTGCTTTTTCTGCAATGGCCAAAAAGCCCATGAATAGTGCTAAAAAGCCAATTAAACCTAGGCAAAGATTTACAGCAGTTTTACAAGTTTCTACAATACCATCGGCAGATTGTATTTTATAAGTAACATATTTACCAGCACCATTTCTGAATGTGCTTAAGCCATCTGTTGTATCAATTTTTTTTAAAGCAATGGTATTTACAATTGCAATACTTACTTCTGAAGAGTCAAGCGTTTTTACTTTTATGGTATCGGATTGTTTGCCAGTTACCATATTTGTAAAAATATTTTTGTTACCGTGTTGTGGAAAAACAAAACCTTTTATACATGCCAAACCAATGGCTATGATGATGAATGCAGACCAAATGCGAGATAATGCCATGAGTTAGATTTTAGTATTGAGATGTTAGTATTGAGTATTAAGATGTAGACTTCAATAATTTTTAGTAATTTACAATTTGGAAAATTAGGTTTTTATTTTCAAATATGAACTTGTAGCTATTTTGTAGATAACAATGCATAATCTATTGTACAATCTAATGCATAATAAAAGATGAATAGAGATATAAAGATGAAATGTGCGACGCCAATGAAGCTGAACATAGCTGTTGTTTTTGCTTGGTTAAAAAAAACCTCACCCCCGCCTCTCCAGAGGAGAAGAGCTTACCTTAAAAATTCTAATTCTTAAAGTAAGCAGCATTTCATACCTTCGCACCCGTTTAAAACAGATGTTTGCCGAAAGAATGAACGCTCAAGAATTATGAGCTTCGCCAATCTTAAATCTTACTTCTTAAATCTAAAATTATTTTATGGCTTTAAAAGCAGGTATCGTAGGCTTACCAAACGTAGGAAAATCAACACTTTTTAATGCAGTGAGCAAGAGTGCAAAAGCGCAAGCAAGCAATTATCGTTTTTGTACGATTGAGCCAAACACTGGTTTGGTAAATGTGCCCGACCCACGCTTGGATAAATTGGCGAGTCTTGTAAAACCTGAACGAGTTGTGCCTACACAAATAGAAATTGTAGATATTGCTGGTCTTGTGCGTGGCGCAAGCAAGGGCGAAGGTTTGGGGAATAAATTTTTGGCAAATATTAGAGAAGTAGATGCTATTATACAAGTGATTCGTTGTTTTGAAGATGAAAATATTTTGCGTGACGAAGGTGCCATAAATCCTGTGGGTGATAAAGAAATTATAGAAACAGAATTGCAATTGAAAGATCTGGAAAGTGTAGAACGCAAATGGCAAAAATCTGAAAAACTTGGTAAGACAGATACAAAAGCAAAAGTAGAAGCAGAGATTTTACACAAATGTAAATTGCATCTTGAGCAAGGGAAAAATATATCTATATTAGATTTGAGCAAGGAAGATAAACTAGCTATTGCAGATTTATTTTTGCTAACAGATAAGCCCGTGCTATACGTAGCAAACGTGGATGTAGCAAGCATGCACACCGGAAATAAATTTTCGGAGGCGTTGATAGAGGCGGTAAAAAATGAGGGTAACCAAGTGATTGTAATGACCAATGCTGTAGAAGCAGAGATTGCAGAATTTGAAGACCCAGATGATAAAGCCATGTTTATGGAAGAGTATAAAATGACCGAGCCTGCGCTAGATCGTTTGATACATAGTACCTATAAACTTTTAAACTTATCTACTTATTTTACCGCTGGCGTGCAAGAAGTTCGTGCATGGACTATACATCATGGTTGGAAAGCGCCACAGGCTGCAAGCGTTATTCATACAGACTTTGAGAAAGGTTTTATAAAAGCCGAAGTTATATCTTACGAAGATTTTACAACCCTTGGCTCCGAAGCAGCTTGTAGAGAAGTGGGTAAACTGCGCATAGAAGGTAAAGAGTATGTGGTGAATGATGGAGATGTGATGCACTTTAGGTTTAATGTGTAATTTGCTACCGATATTTTTTTAAATACTTCGTATTTTTTTATTGCCACTACGAATTTTCACGAACAGTTTTTTATTGGTAATAATACAAAAAATAATTATTAAGCTGTTCAATTAAATTTTGCAACAATATATTCAAACCGACAAGTTTGTATTAATGCTTGGTTAATAAATGCATTAGTGTATTGCTAATAAATTTACTTACCTCGTTTAATATTTTATAAAGCTATTTTGCAAATGCTCTTTTCATTTTAGCCCACATATTTTATGCAGGGTTAAGTTCAGTGTTATTTAGTGGTAGAAAAATCAGACTATTATTATCAGGTATTGTTAATGATTTTGCTTTGTGTAAAGCACCATTATCTAAAATAATAATTTTTAATTAATGAGGAGGCTGTAAAGAGAATAAGTTTAAAAATAGTTGAAAATTATCTGTGTTACGATTCGACATTTATAATAAAACTATCGAAAGTTATAGGAGAGAATATACCAAAGAGATAAAGTTTTTTTTAAGATTCAATTAGTAAATCATTTTTCTTTAGATGGCTTTTTATAGCCACTTTTATTTTACTTCCAAAATGTAGCGGTGTATATTTTAATAGGGTTATGTATTCCATATCTTTTCACAACGTTTCTTTTATCAGTCCAAAAGTTCAATATAACTTCTAATCCTATTCTTGGGATCATTCAATTTTATAGCTATCTTTTTATGATCCCCTTTAGTAACTACATTTATTAAAAATCCACCTAAAGTTTAGCGTAAACAAATAAATGGAAGTTCTAATCTAAATAAAGATTAACCATTGAAAATTGGTTATTGAACAATTTCCTCACCCACCCTTTAGAATCTTATTACCTACCGCACATTCTAAACATCTTTTCACATTACAATATTTATTTTTCAATTGTATTAATGCCTGTGAGTTGTAAGCAGATTTATTAGCAAAACCAAGCGCTTCAAATCCTTTAGTAATATTATTTTTCTCAGGCAGTAATTGCTCTGCCCATTTTAATGCTTTGGCTTTGTATTGCTCATTATTATTGTACCAGCCATAAGCGTACAACACAGGCAGTACAGTGTTTACAATTATATTTTGTGTCATTTGCTTGCCAAGGTTTTTTTGTTTGTATGCTGTGGCTTCATCAAACGAATAATGGTAATGCCAATAATCGTTTGCCGTTACGTTAAACATTTTTTCTACTTCTTTTACATCTTCAGCATCTTTTATTTTGCTAAATAAATGGTTGCTTTCAAATACCAATGCAGCCAATTGTGCCAATCGTATAGTAGGAAAATTTGCTGGGCGCATTCTTAAAAAATGTACTGGAATATGATTTTGCGTTAAAGAATATTTTTGTTTTAAAAAACGAAATTCTTTTTGCAACATAATGGCGTAATCATCTGTAAAATTATTTTCCAACAAGCCGCATTGCCCCATTAGCAATGCTTCTAGCTGGTGCAATTGGTTTTTGTGTTTTGCCAAAATATTAATAGTAACAGATGTAGCCATACTTTCAAAAGCATCGCTATTTATTTTTATGCCAAAATTTTTTGCAAGCATTTGCCAAAAAATGGCTTCCCAGTGTTGGTTATTTTTTTGGAGCAATACTTTTACATAAGCTGCTTTTTCTTGTAAACGCTCTACCAACAATCTTTCTTTCCATGCTATCAATGTTATATCACTTACTTTGTGTATGTGCTCTTGACATGGTATAAAAGTTTGAGCATTCATAAGGGTTTCATACTTTTCTAACAAAATATTACTCACCCTATTCTTTAATTCTATCGTTGGAAAATTTAAAGCTAAATCTTTATCATTTTCCCAAACCACATGCAGTATTACATTGTTGTAATTTTTATCGCTGCTATGTTTATGATTTTTCCATTCGCTGGCACTAATATGTATTTCAATACTACCAGCAAGTAAGGTTTCGCCTACTTTTATTTTGGCATTTAAAAAATCGGGGCCTTGGTTTGTATTGTGTGCGCCAGCATGTATAATCTGCAAATTCTCTCCTGCACTCGTTTGTAAGCTGCTTTTATTGTAATATTGAAACTGCCATATAAATTGAAGAAGTTGTTCGGTCATAAGCAAAATAGTTATAACACAATTTAGGGAAAAGAAGCTAAACTATAATACTTAGATAATCGTAGATTTTCATTCGCAAAACACGAACGGAGGTTCAAGTTTTAATATTTGAAAATTGAGTGTTGAAAATTGATTATTGAACATTCTTCAGGTTGAAAAAGAAAATGTTCAATGCTCAACTAACAATTTTCAATAATCAAGGATAAGATTCGCTTAACTTAACAGCATTGAGTGCGGCCACCACCCTACTTATCGGCAGCCCCATCACATTATAAAAATCGCCTTCTACTTTTTTTATGCCTACAGCACCAATCCACTCTTGTATAGCATAAGCACCTGCTTTATCGTAGGGTTTGTATTTATCCACATAAAAAATAATTTGCTCCTGCGTAAGCCCATGAAATGATACCGTTGTACAATCTGCAAATAATATTTCTTCATTATTTTTAAAAATACACACACCTGTTATAACATCATGCACATTGCCCGAAAGC
>JAYTGY010000358.1:0-3375 GCA_043733065.1 Ferruginibacter sp. | reverse complement strand
TTAGCGGTGGCGAGTACCAACGCATACGACTTGCTACGCAGATAGGCTCGCAGTTGCAGGGCATTACGTATGTGCTAGATGAGCCGAGTATTGGTTTGCACCAACGAGATAATATGCGTTTGATTTTAGCATTGCAAAACCTTAGAGATATTGGCAACAGTGTACTCGTAGTAGAGCATGATAAAGATATTATGATGGCTGCCGACCATTTGATAGATATTGGCCCAAAAGCTGGAACACACGGTGGGCGTATTGTTGCAGCTGGTACACCGCAAGAAGTTTTGGCATCGGATTCGGAAACTGCAAAATATTTAAAGGGTGAAAAAACAATTGCCATACCTGCGGAAACTAGAAAAGGAAACGGAAAATTTATAGAACTAAAAGGTGCTACCGGAAATAATTTAAAAAATGTGTCGGTAAAATTACCGTTGGGAAAAATGATATTGGTAACGGGGGTTAGTGGTAGTGGAAAATCTACTTTGGTAAATGAAACACTGTATCCATTGCTAGCAAAATATTGTTACAACAGCAAAGGCGATGCCATGCCGCACAAAAGCATAAAGGGATTAGAAGAAATAGATAAAGTAATAGAGATAGACCAAAGCCCCATTGGGCGCACACCTCGGAGCAACCCGAGTACCTACTGCGGATTTTTTACAGACATACGTACATTGTTTGCAGCCATACCTGAAGCAAAAATAAGGGGCTATACAGCAGGGCGTTTTTCGTTTAATGTAAAGAGTGGAAGATGCGAAGTGTGTGAAGGTGGTGGCATGCGTACCATAGAAATGAATTTTTTACCCGATGTGTATGTGCATTGCGAAAAATGCAATGGCAAAAGATACAATAGAGAAACATTAGAAATTAGATACAAAGGAAAATCGATAAGCGATGTGCTAGATATGACGGTGGAAGAAGCAGTAGAATTTTTTAATGCTGTGCCATGGATTTATAGAAAAATAAAAGTGCTGCAAGAAGTAGGGCTTGGATATATAACTTTAGGACAAAGCTCTGTAACCCTTAGTGGTGGCGAAGCACAGCGGGTAAAGTTGGCAACTGAACTCGGCAAGAGAGATACTGGAAAAACATTTTATATTTTAGATGAGCCTACTACTGGTTTGCATTTTGAAGATATACAACACTTGCTAGATGTGTTGAACAAATTGGTGGACAGAGGTAATACCGTAATGGTGATAGAACACAATTTGGATATGATAAAAATTGCAGACCATATTATTGATATTGGTCCTGAGGGTGGACACGCCGGTGGTGAAATATTATATGCAGGCGAACCAATGGGTATGCTTGATGTGAAGGAAAGTTTTACGGCTAAGTATTTAAAGGAGGAGTTTAGGGTGGCGGGTAGGGTGTAGGTTTTTTTCAAAACTAATTTAAGCATATGCAAAGAAATTTTTTGTTGATTATTTTATTGATTATTTTTTTTAATAGCATTTCATTTGCTCAGGATAGAGAATATAAAGTAACAGTTACTGCTGGGATTGGTGTTTCTACATTTTTAAAATATGTAAAGCAACCTGCGATTTCTGTTAAAATATTTGGAGAGAAATTGTACGATGAAGATAAGCGAAAGTATTTTTATATTGCTTTAGAATATAGTAGCCTAAATGGAGCTAGTCCTGAATCCAGATTATTAAGTGAGCCAGGAACAACTACAGTAACATTTACCTACAAAGGCTCTAAATTAATTACGTTAACAGGAGGAGGGAAGCGTATTTTGTATAATAATATTTTTTATGGTGTTGGTATGGGCTTTGCCATATATACACAAGGCGTTCCCTCTCGATACTATTCTGATCCATTTTTAAATTATACCCAATACAAAAAGGGAAACGGTGGATGGGGAATAGGCTCTACTGCACAGTTAGGTTATTTGCTTGGTAATTTTCAGCTGAGTATAAATTATCATGGAGGTTATCTACCTTTTAGAACGATAGATTTAAGTAACAGAGATGATGTGGACTTAAGTAGTTTTGTTTTAGTGACAGGAGTTTCTGTAGGATATAGTTTTTAATTTTTCTTTCAAAAAAAACTTCTTCGTTTTTGTAGAAATCAATTAATTATTGCAATGAATTCTATTTTTTATGATTTAACTATAGGTAGGTACTGGTAATATTTTCCGCATCCATTTTTAACAGCATCATTTGTGCAATACCTTCTGCACGTTTTTTTGCAAGCATTGTTTTTGTGCCTTCAAACATTTCATCTAATGTGTTATTGAATAAATACAGCCAAGCATCAAAATGTTTTTTTTGTAATGGAAATATTTTGTTGATATCAAAATGTACCGCTATGGCATTTTTTTTATACACATGATTGTCTAGCAAAATGGTTTCCCAAAAATCGACTATTAAAGGAATGTGGTGCTCCCAATTTATAGGAACTATTTTTGTAAAAATAATTCCTACGGTTTCGTCTATTATTACTTTTTTGTAAAATGCTTGTATAAATGTTTCTATATCTGCACGGGTTTCTATATCTCTATTAGCTACCATTTTTTTATGTAAAAATATAGGAAAATTATTTCGCAACGCTTTAGATTATTGAAGCCTTCGTAAACCTATAAGGTATATTTTATACTTTTATAAATCATGGAACTCCAATAAGACCTTATAGGTTTTTTTAAAAAGCCTAAATGTTATTTATATTTTTGTGCAACGTATCCATAAAAAATATTGTCTTATTTTTAAATGAGTAAAATGAAATATTTCGTTATAATAATTCTAACAATTAGTATTTTGTTTTTATCTTGTAAAAAGACAACCGAACAAACCTCTCAAAATATTAATGTAACCATAAATAATTGCAGTTCTATTTCTACAAATGTTAATTCAAATTTTAGTATTTGTTATGATAGTTTGTTAAAAGATAGTAGGTGTTATGAGCCAGCACTGTGTATTTGGAAAGGAGAAGTTGCTGTAAAATTATCTTTCAAACAAAATAATAGTGTTATCCCTTTTAAGCTGAGCGATTCACCAAATATTTTTGATAATCCACCGAGTGATACTACAATAAATGGAGTACATATAAAATTGATAGATGTTTTACCACATCCATTTTCAAATCAAAATAGTGAGAAGAAAGTTGTGTTAGAAATCAATTAATAAAAAAATCGCTCACTAGTAATTTTTCCATCTTTTACCTCGTAGTGGCACATTTCTACCATGTTCATTCTTCCTATTTCTTTCATGGTAACATCTATACCTATTTCCATAAAGATATTGTTACCATACACTTTCGGCTCGTTGGTATAAGCACTATGCATTTCTACAATCTTGCTTTGGAATTGTTTGGTTTTTTCTTTTATAGCTTCTAAACCAGAAACCGTTTCAAATACACCTACTCTATTTTTTTCAG
>JAYTGY010000357.1:0-1838 GCA_043733065.1 Ferruginibacter sp. | reverse complement strand
TTTTATTTGCAAGAAAGATTTTTGTTTCACCCAACAAAATTGGCAAACGATTATCAATTTAAATTTGACGGCAAATTTGAAGAAATAAGAATGCCATTTAATGAAACCGATACCATGAGTTTGGTAAAATTTTTCCCTACAGATTCCATAAGCAAAGGCATAATTATTTACTACCATGGCAATATGGAAAATATTAATCATTATGCAGCCTACACAAAACTATTTACAAAAATCGGTTACGAAGTATGGGTAGAAGATTACCCAGGTTTTGGAAAAAGTACGGGCAGCATCACCGAAAAAAAATTATACGACCAAGCTTTGCAAGTAAAAAAAATGGCAGATATAAAATTCACTGCTGATAGCATCATCATCTACGGAAAATCATTAGGCACGGGCATTGCAGCGTATGTGGCCAGTAATTCAAAAGCAAAAATGTTGATTTTAGAAACACCGTATTATAGTATTCCTGCTTTGTTTAATTGCTATGCGCCTATTTATCCAGCAAGTACAATGGCTAGTTATAAAATTCCTACAAACGAGTATTTGCAAGATGTACATTATCCTATTGTAATTTTTCATGGTACAAACGATGGCGTAATCCCTTACCGTTCTGCATCAAAATTAAAAACGGTTTTAAAACCTACAGATAAATTTATTACAGTACCAGATGCTACGCATCAAAATATAAATGCCTCAAAAATTTATTATGTTGCCATCGATTCTTTGTTAGGCAAAAAATAAGAAAAAAAGTTTTGCCACGAATGTCACAATAATTACTAATGGTTTTTTATTCGTGTAAATTCGTATCATTCGTGGCTTAACAAAAAAATTATAGCTCCACCAAACTTGCTCCTTTTTTATTTACATCTAACTTATATTTCACCCCCACTTTAAGTGCTACATTTTCATTGCCATGCCCCACAGGAAAATTAAAACAAAAAGGGTAATCATATTCAGCAACAATATCGCTTATAATTTCGTAAATCGTTTTACCAAAAGGCCTATCTGTATCTTGCATATCTGTAAAATCCCCAACCACAAGCGCAGCAAGGTTTTTAAGCTTCCCACTTCTTTTTAGTTGATGTAACATTCTATCAATAGCATATAATTGTTCGCCAATATCTTCTATAAATAAAATGCAATTTTTTGTATTTATATCAGACGCAGTTCCAATAGCATTTGCAAGTAGAGCAATATTTCCACCAACCAATTTCCCTTTTGTTTCGCCAATTTTATTTAGCTTATTTGGTTTTATATGATAATTATTTTTTTGCCCTTTCAATGCAGATAATAACGACAAAACATTTGCAGGATTATGATCTGCATTTGCAAAAGCTGCTGCCATAGGCGCATGTAGAGTGGCTATTTTGTAATGAGTAAAAATATGCGAATGCAATAATGTAATATCACTAAAACCTATGATCCATTTTGGGTGTTTAACAAATTTTGTAAAATTGAGTTTATCAATAATGCGCCCAGTACCATAGCCACCACGTCCGCACAATATTGCTTTTATATTTTTATTATCTAAAAAAGATTGCATTTCTTTAAACCTTTCACTATCTGTACCACTAAAATAGTTTTTAGATTTACTGCCTACAGTTTTACCTACAATTATTTTATATCCTTCTTCTTTTATTTTTTTTATACAAATGGCTACTTTTTCTATGGCCATATACCCCGCAGGGCAAGTAATGGCAATGGTATCGCCTTTTTTTAGATATGATGGAACTGTCATTTTTTATGTAATTTTATACATTCTTAAACTATAAAAGTATGCGTTTTTTTACTTTTCTTTTTTTAATAATTTCTTTTGCGGCTAAATCGCAAAATACTTG
>JAYTGY010000356.1:0-10821 GCA_043733065.1 Ferruginibacter sp. | reverse complement strand
TCGCAGTTTGCAAATAGGGTTGTCAACCTTTATGCAGTTCATTTATTTAGAAATAACCAATTAAGGTTGACAACCCTTGCGACAATTATAAATGCACCCGTTGGCAGAAGGCAGAGGGCAATTTGTAGTTGGCAAAGTACAAAGTGCAAAAAATTTCATATAAAGTCAAAAATTATTAGGATTAAAAAGGACAATTAAATTAAATATCTCATTAATCACAAAGTTCACAAGTCCTCCGCCGATAGGCGGAGATTTAGGGGGCTAATCCAACAATTTATTTTGGAAAACCATCGCCTCTGCTATTCAAAACGCCATTGCCATTTGTAAGATGATAGTTTTTAAAAGCTTGGTCGGCTTCCATACCCGAGCCATTCATGTACTGTCCATCTTTTTGGCGAATTTTCACTTTTTTATTGGTGTAAAACTCCACGTTGGTGCGGCTTCTATCCCAAAACAAATCTTCGCAATAAATGGTATCGCCTTTTAGCATGTTTATAATTTTTACACTATCTCGTAGGTAAATAATGCTTTTACCGTCTTGGTATTTGCCATACAAAGCAGTAAGCTTACTTTCTTTTTGCTCTTGCAAATTATAAAACTCTGCATACAATGTTTTAGGAAATTCGTAGTAAGAAACAGTATCTTCTACATGTATCATAATGGGGGCAGTAAGTACAGCTTTTGCTTTTCCGCCAATAGTGTAATTTATTTTTACATCGGTAGCTATCTCTGTACTGTTTTCTTTTTTCTTATCCAATTTTTGTAATTCCTTCGTATCATTTTCGCAAGAAAATAAAAAAAAGCAGCCTGTAAAAAGGACTGCTTGCAAATATGTATATAATATCGTTTTTTTCATTTTTAAAACTGCCTAAATTTAGCAGACCTTTATCTTAATACAAAGTACTAAATACTAAGTAGTATTAATCGTATTTACGCTTTTGAAACCAAGCCCCCGACATAGAAACACCAAAGTTGATACGCAAAATATTTTCACGTAAACTAAGGTTTGTTTTATTGCCACGCTGACCAATTTCAACACCAGTATTAAGCATTACAAAATCGCCAAAACTTAATCTACGTATAGGTGTTAACGGCATGCCCAAACCAAGTGTAACGCCATAATCAGGTCTGCTACTAGTGCCAATTTTTACATAATCGCTTCCATAATAAAATCCGCCACGATATTTTACAAAGCTCCAATATTTATTGGTAGTGGTATTGTCGTTAGCAGGAGAATATTGGCCACCAACATGTAATTTCATACTATTTTTTACAGCATCAGTTGCTCCATAAAAACGGTATTGCGACCAAGATGCAACGTCTATATCTGCCCCAACTATCCAATGTTTTGTAGCATATGTAAAACCAGCATCGTAAGAAGCAGGAAGCTTTATTATTCCAGCTTCTTCTTTTAAATATGTTATAGTATCTATAGAAATAACTGAACCGTCAGAGGCGTAATCGAAAGTTTCATTTATCACATTTCGTTTGGCTTTTAAGTTTTGCTGTAGGTTTGCAGATACACCAAATCTTAGCATATCGTTATCCTTTAACCGAATGGCATATTGTGCGCCAAGGTTCAAAAATACGCCGCCAAAATTTGCTTGTGATTCTGAATTTGAAAATTTATAAGGAATACTATCATTTACAAAACGAAGCTTGGTGCTTGTTTCTTTATTGCCAAAAGAATAACCAGTGCTTATACCGAAACTAAAGTTTTTGTATTTAATGCCACTACTAATATTTGCTTGGCTAATTCCCCCTGTACCTTCATACAAAGTGCTGATACTATCAATTCCTGTAAGTCTTGTATTTGATTGTATCTTATAATTTACACGAGTTAGCGGCTTTAAACCAATTGCAACACCCCAGTTGTATCCTTTTTTAGCCATGCGTTTAGGTGTAATTGGAAATGCCAATTGTAAATAAGAAATAATTGTATTTGTAGCTTTATATTTATCTGGCGAAGTGTTGCTTTTTAAAGTTCTAACATCTATTTCGCCTGCAAGGTCAAACAAGGTTGTGCTGCCCAAACTTCCTAAAGAAGCAGGGTTAGATAAATTGATGGATTGTGAATTTTGGTATTTTATTAACCCCAAAGAGTCAATAAAACCTGCAGAAATTCCACCCATGCTTCGGCTCACAATATTTTGTGATGGAACAATATCGCCCATGCCATATCTCGAATACGGAGAGTTTTCTTGTGCGCTGGCAAAAGTGTAAGAAAAAACAATAAATATGAATAGGGCTGTTTTCTTAATTGCCGCAGTTGTTAAGTTCGCTAAGTGCATATAATCCTTTAAATAAAAAATTGTGGTCGGCAAATATCCGGCTTTTAAACTGCCCGGCAAAATACGATGAATTGCCACCGGTTAAAACCACGTTAAAGTTGGCGTATTTATCACTATATCTGCTTATAATACCTTCTATTTCAGCTGCCATGCCGTTTAAAACACCACTTTGTAGATTTGTACGGGTATCATAACCTATAAGCGGAAAATTCCAAGTTTCTTTTTCTAATGGCAATAATGCAGTATAATCGTGCATAGATTTGAAGCGCATATTCATGCCTGGCGAAATGCCACCCCCCAAAAACTCGTGTTGTTGATTAATAAAGTTGTAGGTAATACAACTACCCAAGCCAACAATTAAATTATTTTTATTGGGGTAAAAATGAACAGCTGCTGCGCACAATGCCAACCGATCTGCACCAATGGTTTCGGGTTTACCAACAGGTGCAGTAAAATTTATTTTTGTTGCTACAGATAGTTTATGGAACTGTGATTTTGCTGCCAATACAATCTCTATGGCTTCGTTGTGTTTTATTACCGAAGATAAAATTGTTTTTTGTGGATGATATTTTTCAATTATTTTTTCAATGGTTTCAATAGTATCATTTTCCAAATAAATAGTTTCGCTCAAGCTATCATTATTAAAAATAGCAGCTTTAAGGCGAGTGTTTCCAAAGTCGAAGCAGATGGTAATCATGAAAAAAGTTGAATATTGTTGAATGTTGTTTGAAGGGTTGAAGGAGCTTCTTGTCTTATGTCTTACATCTCATATCTTGTGTCTAAAACCTAAATCCTTCCAAATTTTTAAAATGCCCATTCAATTTAATTTTATTTTTTAGCAAATCCATTTGAGCCATTACAGCAAGCACTTTTACCAAATGCCGTTTTATAAATTCTTGCCTATGCAGTTCTTGTTCAAATTCTAACAATTGGTATTCATCTTCCAGCGTCATACCGGCATGATGTGCTACATCAAAACTAAGCAATGCTTCGTCTTGTTTTTTAAAATCTTTTGCCACGTTTAATAATTTGTGCAATTCCCTAATGCTTTCTATAACTTTTTTCATAAGTAGTGTGCTGCCAATATATTTTGTAGGCGGGTAAGTTACAATGGCACCATGGTATAATTTTTCGGGTAATTCTTCAATTTTTTCTAACATTCTAAAAATAAGGCTAGCTTTTGTTTTTATATCCATTTCGCCATTATCGTATTGCTTTGTTATTTCTACAATTTCTACCAAAGTGCCATATTCCATTATTTGATTATTTAATACTGTAGGAATGCCAAATGGCTTTTTTGCTTTAAAACAATCATTTATTAACTGTTTATACCTTGGCTCAAAAATATGCAGGTTTAGCTCTTCGCCTGGGAAGACGACTATGGAAAGTGGGAAGAGTGGGATGAAGTTTGTCAATTTTTTATTTTTATAAAATGCTTAATTAAAAAATTTTAGTTGCATTTTTACATGAGTATATTTTTTACAATATTATTCCTACATGCAAAATAGTTTTACAAAAATACAATTTGAAAAAGAATACAATCTAGATTTTTGTATTTGTACCATAGTTACAAATATGGAAGAGTATGCGCTTATGAAAACAAGTTTTGAAAATGCAGGGTTTACTGCAACTTGTGAGTACTTAATGGCAGATAATACCGATTGTAATATATTTGATGGATACAATGCTGTGAGAAGATTTTTGCAAGAATCGAAAGCTAGATACACTATAATTGTTCATCAAGATGTGCGCTGTCAAGATAATATTGCTACATTATATAAATGCTTAAATGATTTAAATTCAAAAGATAAAAAATGGGCATTGTGTGGAAATGCTGGCGGGGCTAGCTATGGTAACATCGTTTACTATATTAATAACAGCGGCATTAGAAAAACCGAAGGGTTGCCAAAGCGAGTATTTTCTTTAGATGAAAATTTTTTGATAGTAAAAACAGAAAAACAATTAGCCATATCAGCTGATATAGAAGGGTTTCATTATTACGGAACAGATTTGTGTATTGTGGCAGATTTTTTAGGATATAATGCATATGTAATACCCTTTATGGTAGAGCATTTGAGCAAGGGGAATTTAAAAGAATTGATGCTGAAAAAACCTTCTTTTTTGAAAGTATATGGTAAAAAATTAAGACCAAGATTTGTGCAAACAAGCTGTGATAAATTTTATCTGGGTAATTCTGAATGGCAAAATAAATTATACAATAGCTCTTTTTTATTTTTTTGGATTAAAGCAAAAAAAAATATTTTAAGACTGCTAAAAGTCAACCAATACCTTTGTAACTCATTTTCCTTGCTGCTTTTTTTTGTGAAAAGTATTTGAGCATTCCTTTTTTGTAATAGAAAAATATTTTTCTGTATTTCATTAAGTGGTTAAAAAGAATCAGTGAAAAATTTGTATTTTCTAAAAGCATAAAATGTAGCAATGTTTCCTCTATAAATTTTTTATCATTATTCTTCAATCCTTTTAGTTGTGTAAACGCATTCAGAGCTACTTTCCTTTCCTCGTATTCTGATGATGATTGATTGATAGTAATTCTTTCTTTAACAGTAACATTTGTTTCGTGCGCACGCTGGTATGCTAGCACTTTATTTGTGCCTGCTACTATTCCATTACATGCTGCAGTTTGTACTATCCACCAATCGTAATAAATATTTTCGGGTATAGGTAGTATTTGTTCTAATAATTTCTTTCTAAAAATAATATTATGCCCCGAAACAGAATTGCGCAATAACAATTTTCTTACATCGTTTCCTTCGAAAGGGATTGTAATATTTTGATGTTTTTTCGTAGGTAATTTTACGCCACTAAAGCGAACAGAAGTGCTATGTGTAAGTACAATTTCATTATTTGTAAATAATAACATTTGCGTTGCTATTTTTTCTGGTAGCCAAATATCATCTTGGTCAGCTATGGCTATAAAATCACCATTTGCTTTTTGAAAAGCATTTTCGAAATTTTTATTTACACCTTTATTTTTTTCATTCATACAAAATGAAACGTTGTTATTATTAGCTGCAAATTCTTTTATAATATTTTTTGTGCCATCTGTAGATGCATCATCACAAATAATAATTTCAATATTTTGATAGGTTTGGCTGGCAATGCTTTTTAACTGCTCGAGTAAATATTTTTCGCCATTGTAGGTGGCTATTATTATGGAAACTAAGGGTTGGTTACTCGTCATTTTTTTTGCTTTTTAATGACTTAAACCAAGCTTTAGTATTTTCGCCCCAACTACGTTTTATTAATGTTACAAAAATACTAGCTTTGCTTTTTTTTATTATATAAAACAATTTGGATAAACTTTTAACAGAAAGAAAAAATAGCTGTACATCCCAAATGTGCTTATTTTTCTCCTTATAAATACGACACCATTTTTTAAAAAATGGTTGATGTTTGCCTTCCGCTGATGCACAGGTTTCATACCACTCAATATCTTCTTTTTCTATTTCTTTTAGTTTTTCTGTACTTATTTCCCCTTCTTTTAATCTCAAAAAATCTGTTTGGCTATTGGAATGTTGGCGATAATGTACCAATATTTCATCTAAAAATTTTACGCCTCCATTATCCGCAGCTCTAAAGGCTAGCCACCAATCATGATGCTTTGCTTTAGGGAAAGGTAGTGCTTCTAATAAAATATTTTTTTTAACCAATAAAGCGTGGCCTGATACACAATTGCTAAAAAGAAATGCTCTCGCATCATATCCGCTGTAACAATTTAAATCTGTACTAAAAGTTTTATTTAGCGATTTTCCATTTTCATCTACAAATAATGAATCATGATACACCAAACTATAATTCCCTATAGCACCAACTAGTTTTTCAATTTTATCTAAGATCCATATATCATCTTGGTCAGAAAATGCTATGTATTCTCCCTTGCAATATTTAAGTGCATTTTCAAAATTTCTTTTTATGCCATGTGCAACTTCATTTTTATAAACAAAAAAATTAGAATATTTTTCGGCATAATTTTTAAGAATTTGTAGTGTGCCATCTGTAGATCCGTCATCTGAAACTATAATCTCTAAATTCTTATACGTTTGGTTAACTAGAGTTTCTAACTGCTCTACAAGATATTTTTCGCCATTATAAGTAGCAAGTGCAATAGATACGAACGGTATGTTTTTTTCGATTTTCAATTAGCAATTTTAAAATCTTTTTATAGATTCATTTTTTAAAGAAAGTAAAATTTTATTTACGACAGCATCTACACTTAATAAATTATTTTTAGATAAAGACATAAAATTATTTTTTGATTTTTTAATTTCTGCTCTCGATGAAAAAAACATTTTTAAAGATGAAAAAAACCACAGTCTACCAGTAAATAAATGCAATAATGCTTCAAATGCTAATTGCAAATACCAAATTGGTAATTTACGTTCATTTAAATGTATAGCATGTAAAAACATTTTATTTCTGTAATAAATTTTCTTTACAAACGTTTTGTTGCTTTTAGATTTTATAGTAGTAGATGTTTTGTGCCTACAAATAGAATTGTGTTCATAATAGCATTTCCATCCAAGCCGCCATGCACGAAGGCTTAGTTCAACATCTTCTATATAAAAGGGCGCAAATATCTCATCGAACCCTCCAAGCATAATCATTTTTTCTCTACTTAGAAATGCATTTGCACCAGAAAGATACATACTATATAATCTATCTTCTGCCTTGCTTTGTAAAGGAATATAATTGCCCGAAGTTTTTATTTTTGCAGCATGAAAAGTTGGATATTTTCCACCATCTTGAATACTATTGTCATCCCATCCTATAATTCGCCCCATTACCCCAAAAGTATCTTCATTATCAAAATAGGGCAATAAGTTGGTAAAGTAATCTTTCACTAACTTCACATCGCTGTTTAATAATAAAAGGAAATCGTATTTAGCAGCAAAAATACCTTTGTTGATAGTGGGTGAAAAACCTTTATTATTTTGGTTTTGTAATAATATAATGTCAGGGAAATTTTCTTGCAAAAAAAGAATGGTTTCATCCGTAGAGCAATCATCAGAAATAATTATTTCATAAGGCAATTGCGCATTTTCCAAAGCTTCATAAAGCGGAGGTAAAACTTCTGGCAATAATAATCTGCCATTGTAATTAGGAATAATAACCGATATGCCTTTTTGATGTATCAATTTTTTATATAAAATGTGATGTGCAAAATACTACATTGTATCTTTAAAAAAAATCTTCTTTGTTTTAATCTTTAAACTACTTTAGCAGTAATGTGGAATAATTTTTTAGCTCAAATAAAAGATGGTGATAAAAAAAGCCTCGCACGCTGCATTTCTTTAATAGAAAATGAAGTGGAGGGCTATGGTAGTTTTTTACAAATGCTACCTAATAGCGATGTTCCTGTAATTGGTATAACCGGCCCACCAGGCGCAGGCAAGAGCACACTTGTAGATGCACTCATAGGCTTATATGTACAAGATAAAAAAAAGGTTGCTGTACTATGTGTGGATCCATCTTCACCCTTTAACCTTGGTGCTTTACTTGGCGATAGAATAAGAATGAGTAGGTGGTACAATGAGCCAAATGTTTTTATCCGTTCGTTGGCTACAAGAGGCTCACTGGGTGGTTTGCACCCCAAAATAATAGAAATATCCGACCTTCTAAAAACTGCTGATTTTGATTGTATAATTGTAGAAACTGTAGGAGTTGGGCAAAGCGAAATTGAAATAGTGGGTCTTGCAGATATAACTATTGTAACCATTGTACCAGAAGCAGGCGATGAAATACAAACTATGAAAGCTGGCATTATGGAAATTGCCGATATGTTTGTTGTAAATAAAGCGGATAGGTTGGGAGCAGATACTTTTGTAAAAAATCTACGCTTAATGTTAGCCCCTGCATTTAGCAATCATACAGAAGAAATAGCCATTATTAAAACTGTAGCCACTAAAAATGAAGGTTTAGAAAGCTTGAAACTTGCCATTGATACATTAATAAAAGCTAAAAAAACGAATGAGAAAAAAGCTTGGTTGCTTACCGAAAAAGCTTATTATTTAATTCAAAAAGAAAGAATGAAAGATATTGACAAGTCTGTATTAAAAATCGATATAGAAAACAAATTGAGTAATTTTAATCTTTATGCATTTGTTTCATCCTTTTCAAAAAAATAATTCCCCCATTTTTTGATCTTTACGTTTATACTTAAAAATATAAATTGGCATTTTTATTAAATATTTTAAAAATAGCATTACTGGTTTACATTTCCAACCATTTCTTTTTAAGATTTTGTACGTTGCTGCAAATAAAGCCTTGTGCTCCCCGTTGTGTTTATTAACTATTAAAATTTCTTTGAAAAACATAAAGTTTTTTAATGTAAACTCTTTATGAAATGTTTTTTTACTTTTTAGAAAAGATTCGTTTATCACCATGGTTAAGCAATTAAATAATTCATCTTTTGAATTTTGGCTTTCCATAATCTCTATAATATTATCTGCCGGCAATTTAGCATATTTATGGTCGTATATCATAGAGCTATTGTAATAATTATTTGCATTTATTATAATTACTTTTGGTAATGGTTTTGCCCAATCTGTAGTAGTTAGCCACGATATGCCGCTAGAGCAACCTGCAAAAAAGGTACAATATTTTGTGAGCTCTGCATTGGCTCTAAAACTTAGTATTGATGCATCTATTACTTGATTATTGGTGTTTTCTATTTTTTTATTAGAAGATAATATTACTGCAAGTGAGGGGTTATTTATTGTTAATTTATCTGCTATTTCTTTTGCTGTGTGAGGATTTAAAGCCGATTTAAAACTGTCGGGTCCGCATTCTACCAACATTACATTTTTAAATGTATTTAGTTCATATTTCTCAGCAAACAGCTTTACAGTTTCAATTTCTTCTAAAGATAATTTAATTATTGGCTGTTGATTTACCGTTATTTTGTGCGGATACTGGAGATAGGTAGTAGAGCGAATACCACCATCAAAAAGCAATGTTGTTTTACCAATTATTTGGGTGTAAAAAATTTTATCAAACTCTCCCAATCTTTTTCTTTGCTCTGCTTTATTTACAAAAATTTCCCATTCATTAATTGTTGTAAGTAATGCTTTGGTGTGCACTTCCCATATTTCATCTACATATGGGTTTAATAAAACCGATTGTAAACATTTTGAATTTACTGCCCAGGTAAGGTGTGCATTGGGGTAATCTACTTCTTTAATTTGTTTGGCAATTACAGATGCGTATAAACAATCTCCATTAGAGTTGAGATGTGCCAAAAGAATTTTTTTTATCTTTTTATCTTGCATAAAATTTAACCTTCTTCCACTTTATTCCCCTTCCACCATCTCCAAGCCACAAACCCAACAATTATAAAAGGGGTAAACATTAAATACAAAATACCCGAATTTAAGCCTTGGGCAGGTTTTTCGCCCAATTGAGATGCCGTTTTTGTGCACATAGAGCATTGGGCTATGCTATTAAACCATGAGATTGTTATCAATAAAATGAATAGCAACTTTTTCATTGTGCAAATTTACAATGTTTCATATTAAGCAACTACGATTTACTTTTATCCATAGATTTTTGTACAGCTGTATCAAATATAGAAAGTATAATACTAAACAACAATGCCCACCAAAAGCCATCTATTTTTATCCCGTCTATTAATTTTGCAGCAAGCAAAATAACAATAGCATTTATAGCAAAAAGAAACAAACCTAGTGTAACCACCGTTACTGGTAATGTAAGCAATATTAAAATTGGCTTTACTATAAAATCCAATAATGAAAGTACAAATGCAAATACTAAAGCGGTAACAATACTATCTATATGTACACCCGATAAAATTTTTGAAAGTACAAATGCTACGATAGCAGAAATGAATGTTTTAGAAATGAAGCTCATGGCGATGAATAATTAATAATGAATAATTAATAATTTTTTATACCCAAAGCAGCTTTTATAAAGAGGCATCATCTCAATACTCAATACTAATATCTCAATACTAAATATTAATAAACCACCAACTCATAAAATTTTTCTGGTTGCAAATATTTTTGTGCCAATGCTTGTAATTCCTCAGCCCGTGTATTTTTTATAGCATCCACAGATTCGTAAAAATATTTTTCATCTAAATTATTAAGAATAATATTTTTCCATTTTGCTATTATTTGAAAAGGTCCGTCAAGCTCACCCAAAATTCCACCAATCATATAATTGCGTACTAATGAAAGTTCTTCATCGTCTATCAATTCGTCTCTAATAATTTTCATTTCTTTATAAATCTCCTCTATGGTTGCATCGCATACATCTTTACCTGCCTCGGTACTTATTAACCATGCACTTTCTTGCATATGGTTTTGCAAATAACTGTAAATACCATATGTGTAGCCTTTTTCTTCTCTAATATTACTCATTAATCTGCTACCAAAAAAACCGCCATAAACGGTATTAAGCACAATTACTTTTTTAAAATCTTCGTGATGGCGATTTGGAAAAGGTTGTGCAATTCTTATAGCACCTTGCACAGCATTTTCATCGTTTTGTA